>JALZBM010000289.1 GCA_030947385.1 Vulcanimicrobiota bacterium | reverse complement strand
CCACTCCCTATAGTATCGGCAGAGATGTTGCCGTGCTTTTGCCGCTTGGTTAGTGGACGAGGTCGGCTGCCGGGACAAAGGCGATGCCTTGCGCTTGCAGCTCGGGAATAAGGCTGCGGATGGCTTCCAGCGTGGCGGCCCGGGGATGGCCGATCGCGATCGCAGAGCCGTTTTTCATGGCGGTCGCGGCCGCTTCGCGCAGCATCGTTTTGACGGCGTCGACGTTGTCCGAATTATCGAGGAAGACGTCGCGCGATGCCGTTCGCATGCCGGCCTCTGCAGCAACTTGCGCCGCGATCGACGCCGCGCTCGTGCGCGAATCGATGAAGAACAATCCATCTGGCGCAAGCGCTGAAGCAACGGCCTTCATCACCCGTGGATCGGCGCTCGCTTTGCTGCCTTCGTGATTATTTACGCCCTTGGCGAGCGGCATCTGTGCGACGTCGTCTTTGACTTGTGCGACAATCTGCGCATCGCTCATCGCCGTCGTAATCTTTCCGCGGCCGGGGTCGATGGCGGCCACCGGTTCCATCGGCAGGTGCAGCATCACCCCCTTGCCTGCAGCATTCGCTTCTTGTGCGATCGTTTGCGAGTACCGCTCTTTGGGCATCACCGACATCGTTATCGAAATCGGCAACGCGATCAGCGCGCGTTCGGTCTTGGGCCACTGGCCGCAATCATCGATGATGATGGCCAAGCGATGTGCGCCCGGTACGCCTGCGGCCGGTAGTGCGGAACCGGTTGGCGTTGCTACCGGTCTTGCGGGAGTTGCACTGCCTGCCGGCTCCGGCGATTGTTGCGGCGTGGGTGCCTGCGACGGAACAGGCTCGCTGGAGGCCTCGACTGGTGCGTTTGCGGGAACGGTTGATTCGACCGGAATGACCGGTGCCGCGCGGTGTTGCGATGCGTGATTCGCGCGCAGCAAGAGCGCGCCGATCAAAACTCCACCGATGAGAAGAAGCAAGAGCGGACCCTGGGCGCGGCCGGTCCGCCGCCTGCGGCGTTTGCGTTGAGCCATTTCGAGCTACGTGGTTCGCGCCAGGATAGGTGCGGTGCCTTCGGGTACTGCGACGTATGAAAAATGCATTTGGCGTGTTCGCCTTGTGGGTAAGCCGGTCGGCTTCAACGCCTGCTGCAACGGCGGTCGCGTTTGCGCTGGTCGCGATCTGGGCGCTCAGCGGTCCCAGACTCCACTATTCGGACTACTGGCAACTCGTGATGAACACGACGTCTTCGATTATCACCTTCCTGATGGTCTTCGTTTTGAACTATGCGCAAAACCGCGACACTAACGCCATCAATGCAAAACTCGACGCGCTCATTCTTGCCGTCGAACATGCGGACAACCGCCTTGTCGGAGTCGAACGCCTTCCGCATACGGAAGCGGAAAGGATTGTGGATGAGGTCCAGTCGCTCAAAGCGATTGCCGACGAGGTTGATGAGATGGCACACGACGATGCGCGAGAAGCAGCCCGGCGGCGCGAAGGCGGTTGATTGCTTCGGCGATTTTCCTGCGCTCCTGCGAGGTTTAAATTCGCGAAGTTGAGTGTACATTACGCCATGGATAAAACGTCTGATGAGTCCACGTTCAAAAACGAACTTCCGGCGCACGTTCCCAGCGGCGAATAACCCGTAAGAGCCCGCCGGCCCAAGTTCACGGGTGGTGAAGGCGTGCGTAACAAGTAAGTCCCAGGGGCTCTGTCGTATCTCCCCCCGATGATAATGCAGCGGATAAAACCACTGGCTACCATCCTCGCCGAAGGCGGCGACGAGCAAACCGGCCTTAAGCGGTCGCTCGGACCGTGGGCCCTGACCGCTATGGGTATCGGCGCCATCATCGGCACCGGTATTTTTGTTTTAACGGGGGTTGCGTCTGCAACCCGGGCAGGTCCGTCCATCACCATTTCGTTCGTCGTCGCGGGCATCGTCAGCGCCCTCGCAGCGCTGTGCTATGCCGAGGTCTCAAGCAAAATTCCGATCTCGGGCAGCGCATACACCTATACGTACGCGACGCTCGGCGAATTTATGGCGTGGATCATCGGCTGGGATTTGATCCTCGAGTATGCCCTCGGCGCGGCGACCGTAAGCATCGGGTGGTCCGGTTATTTCGTGAATATTTTCAATCAATTCGGAATGCATATTCCGCCCGAGTGGGCGAACGGTCCGCACTGGGGCCTGGCGGGGCAAGCGGGAGTTGACGGTCATGCGAATATTCCGGCGGCGGTGATTATCTTGATCATCACGGCGCTGCTGGCGCGCGGGACACGGGAGTCCGGGGCTGTGAACTCGGTCATCGTTGCCGTCAAGTTGCTGATCGTTGGATTTTTCATTGTCGTCGGCGTCCAGCATATCAATCCCGCAAACTACCATTTGCCGGCCGGCGGCGCAGCGGGCCTCGGAGGCTATTTCCCGTTCGGCATAAGCGGCATGCTCGGTGGCGCGGCCTTCATCTTTTTCGCATATATCGGATTCGACGCCGTATCGACCACGGCAGAAGAAGCGAAAAACCCCGCCAAGGATCTGCCCTTCGGGATCATGATGAGCTTGGCGGTTTGCACCATCCTCTATATCATCGTCGTCGCCATTCTCAACGGAATGGTTCCGTTCTATTCACTTAATGTTGCCTTTCCCGTGGCATTCGCAATGAATCAGGTGGGACTCGCCTGGGCGGGTGTCGTCGTTTCAATCGGCGCGATCGCCGGCTTAACGACCGTGCTGCTCGTGATGATGTTTGGACAGAGTCGCGTATTTTACGCAATGTCCCGCGACGGTTTGATACCA
>JALZBM010000105.1 GCA_030947385.1 Vulcanimicrobiota bacterium | reverse complement strand
TGCGCCTGCGCCGGAAGCGACAAGCTCGCGCAGAGCACCGTAAGGAGGGCAACAATTTTTAGCATGGTGACATCTTCCTCACCATACTATCGGCGCTAGACGCCGTCCGATTTACCGGGCCGGACCGGCCGGCCTCTCCAGCTTAGCGCAGCCCTCTAGCCGGCGGCAGCACCGGCGTCGTCGCACGGTTCCATCCCCACCGTGTTCAGATCGATTTCGCAATACTCAACCGGGGTCTCGCGTGACGGGATAATCGCGTGGTCGTCCACCGCGATCCGGTTACGGATATCACCCAGCACCTGCTCGCAGTACCGCTTCTCGTAGGGTCCCACGGTTACGGTTTTTCCGTCGATCGTACGAGCACGGATATAGTAGCTGCGTGCCACCTCTGCATCATGAGGCGGACCCCTCAAAATATCAAGGGCCACCCGTCCCATGCACCGCGGTATGGCTAACAACCGCCGCCAAGGGGCAGGCAGTTTTTCGCCGATAAGTAAGAAATAATATTATGTCCGGACCTTCAGGAACGGGGGGCTCTTTTGAGCCGCCTCCAATTGTCGTTATAAAACTCAAGGGCGGCGAGTACGATATCGCGCGCCGGGACGAGCTGGCTGCCGAACTGAAGCCCGGAGGGTCCGCGCAGACCGTGATACTGGATTTTGCGGACGTTACGTTTGCGGATTCGACGGCGCTGGGCTGTCTGATGAACTTGAGAAAACAAATGGCCGAGCATCATCCGAATCCGGTCATTCGGGTGATGGCCGTGTCGCCCACCCTTTACCGCCTCTTCGATATTACCGGAATGACCAAAATTTTCGATATCGTTCCGGTCGAGTAGCCACTCCAATGGCGACCACTCGTGAAGGCTACCTGCTAACGCCGTAAAAGTACGCATAGCACTTCTCTAGGGGATTTGAATTGACGCGTCAGTCGCACACGGGCCGGGTTCTGCTTGGCGCCCTGTTACTTGCTCTCTGCGCCGCGCCCGCCGCGGCACAGTCCGAAACTGCTAACGAAAACACCTCCGCAACCTCGTACGCGACGGTCGAGAATCCGATGACCGTCGTGCTCGATGCACGCCAAGTTTCGCGCGGTTTGATGTTCGCGCACCTCACCATTCCGGCCAGGCCCGGACCGTTGACGCTTGTTTATCCGAAATGGATCCCCGGCGAACACGGCCCCACGGGGCCGTTGCGCGGGCTTGCGGCGTTGCGGATGAGTGCGGGCGGTCACGCACTCGAATGGCGCCGCGACGATGTCGACTTGTATGCCTTTCACGTTTCGGTGCCTCCGGGCGCAGCGAGCGTCGTCGTCGATTTTGATGCGCTCGTCAATTCGTCGGACGATACTATGTCTACGAAGAACGTCGCAATCGTGAATTGGAACCGCGAACTTCTCTACGGGTCCAACACACGATCCGACCGGGTCTTCGTTAAACCGAGCATTCTTTTGCCGGAAGGCTGGAGTTACGGTACGGCGTTACCGCAGCCCAAACAAACCGCAAACCGCGTCGATTTTGCGACGGTGACGCTCGAGACGCTTATTGATAGTCCGCTCGATATGGGGCGATATTCCAAGCGTATTATGGAATGGAACGTGGGCGATGCTTCGGCCGAAGCCGACATTTTCGCCGATAATCCCCAAGACCTCGATATCCCGCCCAAACTCGTACAAGCCTACAAAAATTCCATCCCCGAAACGCTCGCATTATACGGTGCGCGGCACTGGCAGCACTATCATGCGCTGCTTTCGCTCAGCGACCGGATCGGCTTTCAAGGAATCGAACATCATTCCAGCAGCGACGATCGAGCGCCGGATGATTTTATGACGAATCCACGCCAGCAGCTACGATCCGGCGATTTACTCACGCACGAGTTTTCGCACTCGTGGAACGGGAAATACCGCCGCCCGAACAATCTGCAACAGCCCAACTTCCAAATTCCCGAACGTACGGACTTATTATGGGTCTACGAAGGAATGAACCAGTACCTGGGAGATTTGCTGTCGTTCCGTTCGGGAATTCGCGATCCGAAAAAATATCCCGAATACTTGGCATCCATCTATGCGGCGATGGACTCCGAGCCCGGCCGGTCGGAAGATGCTTTAATCGACACTACCACTGCAGCGCCTTATCTCTACGGCGCAAGCGGCGACTACTCATCGCTGCGCCGAACCGCCGGCGATTTTTATACCGAAGGCGAGCTGATTTGGCTCGATGCGGACACCATCATTCGCGAAAAAACGGGTGGCAAGAAGTCGCTCGACGATTTTTTGCACGCATTCGCCGGCCCACCGGATTCACTGCCCAAGGTCGTAACCTACGATCGGGCCGAAGTCGAACAGTTGCTGAACCAGACTGCGCCCTTTGATTGGCACGATTTCTTTACGCGCTACGTGTATCAAGTGTCCGCGCATCCGCCCCAGGACGATCTGGCACGCTCCGGCTGGAGACTTATGTACGACGCTAAACCGAACGAATTTGTTAAAGCCGGTGACGACGAGAAGCATACGAACAATCAGTGGTATTCACTCGGTCTGCGCTTGGACGAAAAAGGAACGGTCTGCGACGTTCGCCGTGGCTCGGCCGGATGGACCGCCGGTATGGCACCCGGAATGAAAATCGTGGCAATCGATCGTCAGGCTTACGACAGCGACTATCTCAACGACGCGATTAAGAATTCCAAGACCGCAAAAACACCGATCTCGCTGCTCGTCGAACAAGACAAGTGGTACGGCACCTACGAGCTGAAATATCACGACGGCTTGCGTTATCCGCATCTGGAGCGAATCAAGGGAACGCCGGATATGCTCGCACAAATCATGGCGCCGCACCGGCCGAAGTAGCGGAAATGCAGGACGTTCCTCCTTAGCAGGTTGGTTGCGCCCATCTCCGTAATGGACCCAGGTTGCCCGGCACGCATCGACGCGGCCGGGATTCCTGTTGTTTTGGAGGGTTTTTGTCCGCGTGAAGATCGTGGTTACGGTCAAACTTGTTCCGGATCCCAATGCCGAAAAGCGCATGGATTCCGCAACGAAGCGGCTGGTGCGCACCGGCGTAGATACCGTCATCAATCCGTACGACGAATACGGCATTGAAGCGGCCCTACAATTAAAAGAAAAAATCGGCGGCGACACGACGGTTACGGTGTTCAGTATGGTTCCGGAAGCCGGCAAGGAAACCGTTCGTAAAGCCCTTGCGATGGGAGCCGACGATGCGGTCATGCTCAGCGACGCCGGCCTCGCGGGCAGCGACGTCTGGGGCACCGCATACGTCATGGCGCAAGCCCTGAAGAAGATCGGCTTTGATTTGGTCATTTGCGGCGGCCTTTCGGACGACGGCAGCAGCGGCGGCGTCCCCGGCGCGCTCGCAGAATATCTCGGCGTCCCAGGGTTGACGAACGCCCGGCATGTGGAAGTGGCCGACGGCAAACTGAAATGTCAGCGCGAAACCGACAATGGCTATCAGGTTGTCACGGGACCGCTCCCTGCAGTCGTTAGCGTTACCATGGCCGTCGGCGAACCGCGTTATCCGTCGCTTAAGGGCATCATGGGCGCGAAGAAAAAAACGATTACGGTAATGCCGCTCGCCGAACTCGGCCTCGATAAAGCCGTCGGAAACGACGGCGCAAAAACCGAGTTACTTTCGTTCACACCGCCCGCCGCCCGCGCAAAAGCGCAAATCGTCAATGCCGAGGACGGCCCGTCGGGCGCCAAAGCAATTTTTGATTTCCTTAAAGAGAAGAAGCTCATTTAATGCAGCACGTTATCGTTTTTGTCGAACACAAAGGCGGCCATACCCGCAAAGTGACGTTCGAAATGGCGACTGAAGCGCGCGCGATCGCCGATGCGCTCGGCGGCAAGGCGCATGCCGTTGCCCTTGGCAGCGGAGCGAGCGCAATTGCCGAACAGCTCAAAGCCTATCCGCTCGACACGATTCACGTAAGTGAAGATCCGGACGTCGATAAATTTTTGCTCGACCCGACGGTCGACTATATGGCAGCCGTTGCCAAAAGCACCGGCCCCGCACTGATCATCGTTCCGAATACGATGCTCGGTCGCGACGTCGCGGGTCGTTTAATGGCCCGGCTTGACGGCGGATTCAACGCCGACGTCACGGATATGAAAACCGAAGGCGGCAAACTCTCGATCACCGCACCCAAGCTCGGCGGTGCGTTCATTACGGATAACGCATTTAAGAATTGCGATTACGGAATCGTTACGTTGCGACCCAATGCATTTGCGGCCAAGGCCGGCGGCTCCGGCGCGCAGGTCGTCCAGTTGGAAAAGCCGGCCGCGAAACGCTATGTGATGGTTGTCGAAAACGAAGTTGAAGAAGCGTCGGCGGAGATGGGGCTGGAAGAAGCGCCCGTTGTCATCTCGGGGGGCCGCGGTCTCGGCGGACCGGACCCCTTCACAACTTTGCTCAAACCCTTGGCCGACGCGCTTGGCGGAACCGTCGGCGCAACGCGCGCCGCAGCAGATGCGGGCTGGGTTCCCTACAGCTTACAAATCGGACAGACGGGGAAGACCGTGAGCCCGCAATTGTATATCGCGGTCGGAATTTCCGGCGCTATTCAGCACAAAGTCGGCATGCGCACGGCGGGTACGATCGTTGCGATCAACAAAGATGGTGGCGTGCCCATCGGCGAGTTTGCCGACTTGCTGATCGTCGGCGATTTGTTCAAAATCATTCCCGAGCTTACCAAGCTGGTCGAGCAAGCCAAGGCCGCGCACGCGTGACAAACGGCACCCCTCCGGCGTTACTCCCCAAGGCCCACCAACTAGAGAAAGTTATTTTCGTGAAGCGTTCGTATCTCATCGGTCTGTCTTTTGCTGCGGCAAGCTCGCTCGTCGCGCTGTTCGGGGGCATGCAGGCCTCCGAGGCAAAGCCCGCTCCCAAACCCACCGCAACGGCGGCTCCTTCGGCCCTTCCGACGGCAACGCCGGAGCCACCCGATAAAGCCATCCCGCGGTTGCTGGATTTGCTGAAGAAGAACCCCAACGATCAAGATTCGCTCTTGCAACTCGCGCAACAGTACCTTGGCGTCGGCCGGGCCGAATTGGCGTTTCCGCTCACGCAAAAACTGCTCTCGCTCGGCAACCGCACCGCGCAAGTCTACTACTTCGACGGTTACGCGCAAGAACAGTTGGGACACGTTCCGCAAGCGCTCTCGGATTACGAGAACGCATCGAATCTCGATCCCACGAACGTCGGGGTGTTGGGATCGCTCACGCAAATTTACCTTCGTCTCAACCGCTATACGGATGCCGAACGCGTGGCTAAACGCGCGGTGACGTTCAACAAAGATGACCGCCGCGCGTACACAAACCTCGGACTCGTCTATGCGACGGAGAAGAAGTTTAGCGACGGACGGGCGCAGCTCGAGACCGCGTTCAAGATGGAAAACAGCGACATCACGCCGCTGTTGCAAATCGGCCAAACGTATGTTAGCCAAAACGACCTTCCCAACGCCCTTGCAACGGCAAACCGTGCGCTTGCCGTGGATACCAAGAGCGTCGAAGCGCTCATGTTCAAAGCGTCCATTCTGGCGCGTCAGCACGACGTGGTGGGGGCCCTCGCGGCTTTCGAAGTTGCCGCGGCAAATGCGCCGGATGACGACGCGCGCGCCGCGATCGTGGACCGCGAAGCCGCGTTCCTTGCAAGCGAAAAGAAGAACTCCGACGCCGAAGCCACGTTCCAGCGTGCGATCGACAAATATCCCAATTCACTCGACGCGCACATTGCGTATGGCGATTACTGGCGAGATCAAAAGCAAATCGGCAAAGCCGTCGATCAATGGACGCTCGCTCTGGGTCCGAATAAGGACAACGGCTCGGCCCTCGTTCGATTGGGAACGTATTACATGCAAGCCGGAAAGCCGGCGCAAGCCGTGCCTTACCTCAACAAGGTGGCGCAAAACGCGCCCGATCCCCGCGTTTTCGCGATGCTCGGTCAGGCCTATAGCAGCTTGCACGATTATACGCGCGCTCGCGCAGCGTGTTCGGCCGCTTACCAAATTCAGCCGAATCCGGACTCCCTTGGCTGCATCGCCGGCGCAGACTTCGAGCTGAAGCGGTACAAGGAATCGGCGCAGATCTTCGACGTGCTCGATAGCAAAGTTCGTCAATACATGGATCAAACGCCGCAATTACTGTTCATCGCCGGCAAGGTGTACGAAAACACGAAGCAAAAGGGCAAAGCGATTTCCGAATACGGACGTCTGCTGCGCATTCTTAAACCTGGTACGGCAACGTACAAGCAAATTCAACAAACGATCGCTAAACTCGGCCCGAGCAAGTCGAGTTCGAAGACCAAGCACGGCTAGCGATGCTCGTCGTTTATGACGAGAAATACGGCGACCACCTGCGCGGGATTCCACATGTGGAATCACCCGACCGCGTTGAGGTGGTCGCTTCTTTTTTGCGCCGGGGCGGACGTCTGGCCGAATCCGTGCCCGCACGCGACGCGACGGATGAGGAAATTCTGCGCGTTCATTCCGCGCAATACTTGGAAACGGTCAAACGCGAAACGGCAGCGCTACGTACGCACGCTGCCTATCTTTCCACCGGCGACACCATTGTGGACGGACACTCCCTCGCGGTCGCGCGACGCGCCGCCGGCGGCGCTCTCGCAGCCATGGAAGCAACGGTTCAAACCGGGCGACAGAGCTTCGCGTTGATCCGTCCGCCGGGCCACCATGCCGAGCCCGAACGCGGGATGGGTTTTTGCGTTTTCAACAATGCCGCAATCGCAGCCCGTGCATATCTTGCGCGGCACGGTGGCCGCGTGCTGGTCGTGGATTACGACTACCATCACGGGAACGGCACGCAAGCGGCTAGCGGCAACGGCCTGTCATACGTTTCGACGCACGGTTATCCCGCTTACCCCGGCACGGGTAGCGCGGATGAAAATTACGATCTCGGCGACGACGCGATCGTGAACGTCCCGCTGCCGCCGCACGCCTTCGGAACCGAAGCGTTCGTGGCTCTGTGGGAAGATTTGTTACCGAAAGTTGCGGCCAAAGTGCGGCCTTCCCTCATTATAGTGAGCGCCGGTTTCGACTATGTTGCCGGCGATCCGGTCGGGGATCTGGGCGTGGATCGCTCCGCCGCGCGCGAGCTGACCCACCTCATAAATCGCGTTGCCGCGCAGTACAGCCAGGGGCGCGCGGTTTGCTTGTTAGAGGGCGGGTACGATATCGCCGCGCTCTGCGATAGCGTCGAATATGTTTTGGATGCCGTCGATCAAAACGCCGTCGCCCCAAGCGAAGCGCTCGGTTCGGCTATTCCGAAACGGGAACGCTCGATCGTTGCGCGGGTGTCGGCGCTGCTTGCGTGAGAATCTCCACCAGGCCGGTCTCGAGATGATATTCCGCGCCGACGACGGCTAGGCTTCCGCTTGCAATCAATTCGTCGAACGCAGTATCGCGGGCTAACTCGCTCGTGACGGCGCGCACGTGCGCATCGATCGAGGCTTCCAGAAGATCGGGCGCGTTGCGAACGCTTTCGACCGCCGGGCGGATGCTTTCAACGATCGAGGCGATGCGTGATCCGGCCGCCGTATGTTGCGTCACGGCTTCGACGGCGGCGGTTACGGCACCGCAGTGCGAGTGTCCCAACACCATAATGAGTGAGGAGCCGAATGTCTGCACGGCGTATTCGATCGAACCGACGACGTGATCGCTGA
>JALZBM010000104.1 GCA_030947385.1 Vulcanimicrobiota bacterium | reverse complement strand
GGGGCGGGGGGAGGGGGTCACGGTCATGGTGGCCTCTCCTGCTTTCCATCCGGAGGCGGCCCGTCCCCGTTCCCTTGCCGAACGCGGGCGCGACGGGATTACACCGACATGCTCGCGCTCTCTTCGACCACCAATGTTGTCGCCGCAATGCACCGCGCACATTCGATCGTTTTTACCGCATACGTCCTGGGTCCGGGTCGCATACGCACTGCGCTGCAGAGGGCAGCGGCGGCTGGTGCGCGCGTCGTCGTCCGGCTCGAAGGCCGGCCGTATGCGGATTCAAGCGGGGCATTGCAGCGTCTGAACGCGGATACGGCTGCGTCGCTTCGCGCGCAAGGCGCAGATGCATCGCTTTGTGCCGTGGACGGCGCGCCGCTCCACCTGAAATCGGCCGTTATCGATGGTGCGGAGGTGTTCCTCGACGACCGTAACTGGCCCGGCGACGGGCGCGACACGATCGTGCGTGACACCGACGCGCGCGACGTGCGCGCGGTTGAGAGCGCGCTCCGCCACCGTTCGCAGATGCATGCCGCGCTCGCAACGCGCAAAGGAGAAGCGCTTGCGCTGGAAACGGGCACGATCCACGCGGCGGGCGATCGCGCGGAACGCATCGACGTCCAAACCGAATCGTTCGGGTACGGCCGGGTATACACGGCTCTCTTGAACGACGCGGACGCGCATCTGCGCGTGCGCCTGATGGTAGCGCAACGCGATCTATCGGCGCGAGCGCGATCGGCGCTAGACAAGTTGAGCGCGCGCGGTGTTACCGTGCGGATTTCCCAGAACGATGAAAAAATGGCGGTGACCGCGGATGAGGCCTGGCTCGGCTCCGCGAACGCAACCGGCGGCGTCGAAGATCAACTCGACTGGGGACTGCGCATATCCGAACCCGGCATCATCTCCGCGTTGCAATCGCGGTTCAATGCAAGCTGGAAGCGCGCAGTTCCGTATACTCCCCGTGTGTCAGCAGGACACTGATGCGCATTGACGCTGCTATTTTGAGCCGAGCGAAAAGAGCGAGCGCGCTGTTGCATCCGTAACCGCTCCGATGCGCTCAACCGTTTCATCCAATAGCGTTGCGAGTGCCGCTGCCGTATCCAACACGAACGCGGGCTCGTTGCGTTTGCCGCGATGTGGAACGGGGGCGAGGTACGGGCAGTCGGTCTCTAAAATGCAATGTTCCACACCCACGGACTGGACGGCATCGCGTACGGCCTGCGCGCTCTTGAACGTAATCACGCCCCCGATTCCGAGCTTGAGACCGTAGTCGTTTACATAGACTTGCGCCTGTTGCGCCGTACCGGTGAAGCAGTGAATAACCCCGCGCATCCCGGCCTTGAACTCTTCGGACAGAACTCGCGTAAAGTCATCGAATGCGTCGCGGTGATGAAAGATGACCGGATATTCGTGCGCCTTCGCTAAGCGGATCTGCGCGCGCAAACACGCGATTTGCGCCTCGCGCGGACTGTGATCGTAATAGTAGTCCAGACCCGTTTCACCGATTGCCACGATTCGCGCGTCCTCTAAAAGCGGCGCGAAAGCCGCCTCGATATCGGCCGGCGCCTCTTTGGCTTCATGCGGATGAATGCCGGCCGATGCGTACAGCCGGTAGGTGCGCGCGCACTGCAATGCGCGGCCGCTGTCCGCGAGATCGCACCCGACGGTGATAACTTCTTGGATCCCGGCCGCCCGCGCGCGGGCGACCGCTTCGTCCCGGTCGTCGTCGAACGCGCGGTCGTGAACGTGCGCGTGCGTGTCGATCATACGGGAGTCGCGATGACGCGGTTGCGGCCGCCGCGTTTGGCTTCGTACAAAGCGCGATCCGCACGTTCGACGAACGTTTCGATCGTGTCGCCGAGGGCGGCCGAGGCAACGCCTAGGCTCGCGGTAACCGGCTTGCCGTCGGCGTAGTTAAAACCCGACCGTTCGATTGCCTGACGCAACCGCTCGCCGATCACGAGGGCGACGTTGCGGTCGGCGTCCGGCATCAGCACGAGAAATTCTTCGCCGCCGATTCTCCCCGCGCGATCGACGCTGCGAACGTTGCTCGCTATAACGAAGCCGATCAGTTGCAGACAGCGGTCGCCGGCCTGATGGCCCAGCCGGTCGTTGACCGTTTTAAAATGATCGATGTCTAAAATCAGAATCGAGCACGACGCTCCCAAATCGACGCGCTTGAGGCTGCGGCGCAAGGTATCCAAAATCGTGCTCCGGTTTGCAAGACCGGTTAGCGGATCGATGCAAGCGGCCGTCTGCGTTTTCTTTATGGAACTGAAATCGTGCAATAACGGGCCCAGCGCCGCGGCCGCGGTTTCAAACTGTCTGCGGTGAATCGGCTGGCCGGCACCTGCCGGCCGGTGCACCGCCAGGACGCCGAGAAGCCGTCCCGATTCGTCGCGAGCGGCAAACGCAAAGACGGAATGGTCTTGCGAACTGGAGGTCGAGATGCTGCGTTCGGTTTCGATCAGCGCGTGCATGGCATGCCGGCGGACTTGAATCGCCGCATCGTCCGGCGGCGGCCCGATGCTCGTAACCGTTTGCCAGACATCGCTTCCGGTTCCACCGTGCATCAAAATTTGCAGCGTTTCCTTGAGCAGTTCTGAGTGCACCGATGCAAGGATCGCATTGATGTGCGGCAGCGGATCGCGCGCGCCGAGTAAGGCTTGAACGGCGTCGCGCGCGAACGTCAACCGGTGTACGGCGAGGCGCTGCGCGTGCAAGGAGCGCAGCACCGCTGCGAGCAGCACGAGCGGCAGCACCGAGGCAACTCCGAGAACCGCGCCGGCGCGCAAGTAGATTTGGGCGCTCGCGAATCCCCATACGATCTGAGCCCCAAAGATCGACCAGAGCGTAGGATCGCTCAGGTGTGCCCGCCAGATCTTGCGCAGGGACGTTCCCGCGCGCAGCGAGGTGAGCACGTCGAACCAGCATAAAATGAACGCGGCGATCCAAAGAAAGCTCATCGCAAAAAATGCGCAAAATCCGTTGACCGAAAATTGAAGAACGGATGCGCCGAAGGCGGCTCGTAGCGCGCCTGCAACAAAGAAGAACGGCACGCGGGTGGATGCGACGAGCAACCGTTCCGTAAACATGTAGCGGCGCGTTGCACCGGGTGTCAGCAAGTTTGCGCAAAAACTGAGCACGGCCGTTGCAAACCAGCCGAATAGCGCAAACGACAGCGTGTATAAAGGAAGGTCGAAGTTGATTTTTCCCGGGTCGCCCTCGCGTTGCCCAAAATGGCGGAAGGCCAGAAACGGGACGCCTAGTTCGAGTAAAATGGCGAAGAGCAACAGGAGCGCTCCGAGCGCCCACCACGTCTGAACCGTCCAATGCGCGATCTGCGTCCGAACGGAGAACGCAAAAATGCCCGCCGTAAAAGCGAGCATGAGCATGCGAACGGTCACGTAAGTGGTCCGGCGAGTCACGCGCACCTATCGTAAGCTTATTCGGCGGCGGATTCAAGCCGCGGGAACAGCACATCGCCGGGCGCGGTCTGCGTTTTTGCGGCGAGGCCGCCCCAGAGGAGCGACGACTCCCACGGATCGTCGATTCCCGTTTCCAGGCCGAGTTGATGCCACATCGCATGCGCTTTCCCGGGCATGAACGGCGCGAGCATGATCGCGAGCCACCGCAGGCCTTCGCACAAGTCGTAAAGCAGGCCGTCCAGCGCGGCATTCTCTTGCGTTTTTGCAAGCACCCATGGCTTGCGTTCTTCGATCGAGCGATTGAGCGCCGTCACGAGTTCCCAAACGGCTTCGAGCGCGTCGCGAAACTGCAGGTTGAAGATCAGGCCCTCGACGCGTCGCGGCAATTCGGCAAACTGCTCGCCGAACGTACTTTCGCCAGGCTGCGGAACGATGCCGTCACGGTACTTTTCGAGCATCGAAAGCGAGCGCCGGAAAAGGTTGCCCAAATCGTTGCCGAGCTCGTCGTTGTACCGCTGCGCGATTTTGGCTTCCGAGTAGGAGAAGTCGCTTCCGAAGTGGCCTTCGCGCAGAAGGAAATAACGCACGGTGTCGGCGCCGAACGTATCTACCAAATCGAACGCGCTGGCCGCGTTGCCCAGACTCTTGCCGATCTTTTGTCCGTCGAGCGTTATCCAGCCGTGCGCGAAAACGAGGTCCGGCGCTTCTTCACCGAGCGCCCACAAGATTGCGGGCCAGAAAATCGTATGAAAGCGCGCGATCTCTTTACCGACGAGTTGGACCGATGCGGGCCAAAATTTATGAAAATGCGTCTCGTCTTCGGACCAGCCGATTCCGGTGAGATAATTCAAGATCGCATCGAACCACACGTAAATTACGCCGCCCTGGCCCGGGATCGAAATCCCCCAATCGAATTTGCTGCGCGAGATGCTCATATCTTCCAAACCCAGCTCGAGCATCGCCACCATTTCGTTGTAGGCCGATCGCGGACGCACCCAATTTGGATTCTTTCTATAATGCTCGAGCAACCGGGCGTTGTACTTGGAAAGTTTAAAAAACCACGAGTCCTCGGAAAGCCATTGCACTTCGCGGCGGCACTCAGGATTGGGACAACGCCCGTCGATGAGTTTGGATTCCAGCCAAAATGTCTCGTCGTTGGAGCAGTACCATCCCTCGTATTTCCCCAGATAGATGTCGCCGCTCTCGCGCAATCGTTCGAATACCCGTTGTACCAGGCGCTCGTGCCGCTTTTCGGTCGTCCGGATAAAATCGTCGTACGAAATTTCAAAGCGCGCGAAGAGGTTCTGCCACTTGGGGATGAGCCCGTCGCACCATTCCTGCGGCGTTACGCCGGCGGTCGCGGCAGCGTCGGCGACTTTTTGTCCATGTTCGTCCGTGCCGGTGAGAAAAAACGCGTCGCCTTTCGTGCGAGCGGTCCGTGCGAGCACGTCGGCGGCAATCGTCGTATACGCGTGCCCGATGTGCGGATCGCCATTGATATAGTAGATCGGTGTGGTAACGTAAAATGCGCGGCTCATAGGAACTGGTGCGGTTTGGCGAAGCGCTGCAGGCTCACCTCGTGCGGGCGCGTTTGCGGTCGGTTACGAGGGCATAGAGATGGCGGCGTTCGCCCAAACCCCGTTCCACCAGGGCTTTGGCGATGGCCGATACGCTGACGTTCGTCTCCAAAAGTGAATCGATTGCGGCATCGATTTGCGACTCGCTTGCCTGTACGGCCTCGGGGGCCACCCCTTCGAGAACGACGGAAATTTCGCCGCGCACGGGTTGAATAAGCGCCGCGCTCACTTCACTGGCCACGCCGAGTATCTGTTGCTCGTGCAGCTTGGTGTATTCGCGCAGCACGAAGATGCGGCGCTGCGGGTCGACGCGTTCGATGTCGGCGAGCGTTGCGATAATTCGTTGCGGTGATTCAAACCAGACCGAGGTGATTCCGAGAGAGAGCGTGGTTTTTAGCGCCTTGATGCGTGCGCCGCTCGTGCGCGCAAAGAACCCCTCGAATATAAACCGGCGCAAATCGAAGCCGGAAAGAACCGCCGCGCCGATGCCGGCGCTCGCTCCGGGGAGTACGTCGATTGCGATGTGTTCCGCGCGCGCGCGAGCGATCAGCTCGACCCCGGGATCCGAAATGCCGGGCGTTCCGGCATCCGTGACGACGGCAACGAGTTGGGTTTGTGCGCGTTGCAAAATTCCCGGCGTGACGGCGCGCACGTTGTGCTCCTGATACGTCCATGTTTCTTTGCCCGGAAGATGCAGCGCCGAGAGAAGCTTTCGGGCAACGCGTGAATCTTCGGCGACGAGTAGATCGCATGCTCCCAAAATTTCAAGCGCGCGCAGCGTAATATCCCGCAGATTCCCAAGGGGTGTCGGGACGAAGACGAGCGGCACTTAAGGCGGACTCATCCGCGCGCGGTGAGTGCGCAGAAAATCGCTCAGTTCTTTGCGGCGGCCGCGGTCATGCTCGAGGATCATATCACTCTTTAGTACCAGGATAAACAGGCGGATGATAGCAGGATAACACGTGGCGCCGGGCTTGGACTAGAGCGCGATATCCAGTCCGAGATCCAGAGCCGGCGCGCTGTGGGTGATGGCTCCCGATGAAATCAAATCGACGCCGGTTTGCGCGATGGCCACGATGCGCTGCGCGTTGATGCTTCCCGACGCTTCGGTAATAATGCGGCCGCCGACGATCTTAACGGCTTCGCTCAGCTGGAGCGTTTCCATGTTATCGAGCAGGACGGCGTCGATGGGCAGTTCGAGCGCTTCGCGCAATTGGTCGAGCGTGTCAACTTCGACTTCCACCTTCACCATGTGGCCGACGCGCTCGCGCACCGCGCGTACCGCGTTGCCGATCCCGCCGGCCAGCGCGATGTGGTTATCTTTAATGAGGACCGCATCGTCCAGCCCGTAGCGGTGATTGCTGCCGCCCCCCGCAACGACGGCGGCTTTTTCAAGCATTCGAAGGCCCGGCGTGGTTTTGCGCGTGCAGACGACGCGCGCCGGATAAGCGTTGATGAGATCCACAAGCGCGCGCGTTGCCGTTGCTACGCCGCTGAGGTGACACAGAAAATTGAGGGCGGTCCGTTCGCCGGTAAGAATCGTCGCGGCCCCGGCGGCGACTGTCGCGATGACGCCGCCTGCAGCAACGCTTTCGCCATCGGGTACCACGACTTCGTAACGCGCGCCGGATTCGAGCAGCGTGAAGGCAAGTTTGGCGGCAACGTGTCCGTATATGGTTCCCGCTTTGCGGGCCGCGATGTTTGCGCGCGCTGCGTGCAAAGGTTCGGCGATTGCTTGCGTGGTTATGTCCGCGCCATGGCCGATGTCTTCGAGAAGTGCCGCCCGCACGACCGGCTCGACCAGGAAATCATACATGTTACGCGACGCCTTGGAGCGTGCTAAACGAACGTTTGGCGAAAGCCTCATCTGTGAGCGGAAAGTCGCTGCGGTAGTGACTGCCGCGACTTTCTTTGCGTAGGAGCGCCGCTGTGACGATGAGCCGCGCGACGTCGAGAAGATTTGAAAGTGCGAGCGTAGGTTGGCGCATCGATGTCTGCAAATTGTCGACGTGCGCGAGGGCGGATTGGAGTCCGTCCGCGTTGCGGACCAGTCCTACTTTTTCGTACATTACCGTGCGCAGCGAACGAATTGCAACGAGTTCTTCTGCGGTGGCGCCGGCGGCGAGCGCACGGAGATTGACCTTCGGTATCCGCGTGCGCGGGGGTTCGTGCAGTTTAATATCCGTCGCCACGCGGGTTGCAAAGCTGAGCGCTTCAAGCAGTGAATTGCTGGCTAAGCGGTTGGCGCCATGCATTCCGCTGGCACTGACTTCGCCCGCTGCCCAAAGCCTCGCAAGCGACGTGCGCCCCCATTCGTCGACGGCGATCCCGCCCATATGATAGTGCGCCGCCGGCGCAACCGGCATCGGTTGGGTTACGGGATCGATGCCGGCCTTGAGGCATGCCGCAACGATCGTCGGAAATTTCTCGAGAATCGAAGCACCGAGTGCGGAGCGCGTGTCGAGGTACACTTGGCCCTTTTCGCCTTCATTAAAGATGGCCCGCGCCACGACGTCGCGCGGCGCGAGGTCCGCTTCCGCGTGCAAGGGCGCCATGAAGTGCTCGCCCCGCGAATCAATCAAAACGGCGCCTTCGCCGCGAAGCGCTTCGCTCGCCAGCGGCATGGGATCGAGGCCGACATCGAGTGCCGTGGGATGAAATTGCACGAACTCCATATCCGCCAGAAGCGCGCCGGCGCGGGCGGCG
>JALZBM010000103.1 GCA_030947385.1 Vulcanimicrobiota bacterium | reverse complement strand
CCGCCACGACGATGGCTAAGAGTGCGAAGATTGCCGCGCGGGGAGAAAAGCGAACGTTTTGGGCTTGCTTCATTGCTATGCTACCTCGCGGTTAGCATAGCACACGTGCCCGGTCGCTACTTCTGCAGCGGCGCAGTCTGCGGTTTCGCGGCCAGCAACGCTGCAAAACTCGTGCGGTGCTGCATCGCAACGGCGAACCAGAACAGCGTCACGACGGCTGGGACGGCTAGATCGCCGGGATCCATGGCCAAATGAAACATGAGGATATTCGAGATGACCGCAGCCAGCAACGTGAGCGCAAGTGGGACGAAGCGGTTTGCGAGTAAGAGAACGCCGCCCACAAATTCAACCGCTTTCACAAACAGCACCCAGTGCGAGGCAAAGAAGACCTTCTGAAACTCCCCGGCGAGTCCGGGCATCGGGGGCGGATTCGACAGGAAGAAAACGATACTCACGCTGGCAGCAACGAACACCAGCCCGAGCAGAATACGTGCGATAGAAAGTGCGATTTTCATGTCATTTCCTTTGCAGCGTTACGGAAAGCAATAGCGCTTCCATTACTACGTCGAAAGGCACAACCGAAAATCGACCGCCCCGAAAAACGTCTGCTTAGGCGCGCGCGCACGCGGCAGCGCGCGCGAGCAAGAGTTCCCGGTCCCGCGAATTTGCGGCCAGCAACGCCGCCCGCTCAAACTCGACGCGCGCTTCGCTAAAACGACGCAGCTTCACAAGCAAATCCGCGCGCACACTCGGCAGCAAATGGTACGATGCGAGCGCCGGTTCGGCCAGCAGCGCTTCGACCAACTCGAGTCCCGCAGCGGGGCCGAAAGCCATACCGACGGCAACGGCACGGTTAAGTTCGATAACCGGTGAGGGAATGAGCTGCGCGAGCGCATCGTACAACGCCGCAATCGCGCCCCAATCCGTCTGCTCGGCCGCGCGTGCACGCGCGTGCGCTGCGCCGATTGCCGCCTGCAACGCGTACGGGCCACGCGCGCCGCCCAATTTTTCAGCCCGTTCCAACGCCGCTAGGCCGCGGCGAATGAAGAGTTGGTTCCACCGAGCGCGGTCTTGATCCAGCAGCAACACGGGTTCGCCCGCCGGGCCGATTCGCGCTTTGGAACGCGAAGCTTGAATTTCCATCAACGCAACCAGCCCGTGTATCTCGGGTTCGTCCGGTGCGAGTTCGGCGAGAACGCGCCCCAAGCGCATCGCTTCTTCGCACAACGCGGGCCGCAAAATATCGTCTCCGGCGGTGGCGGAATATCCCTCGTTAAAAATCAGATACAGCACCTCGAGCACGGATGAGAGGCGCGCGCTGCGCTCATCGTGCGATGGAACTTCGAAAGGAACGCGGGCTTCGGCAATTGTGCGCTTAGCGCGCACGATGCGCTGCGCGACGGCCGGCTCGGAAACTAAAAACGCGCGCGCGATTTCAACCGTCGTCAAGCCGCCCAGCAGGCGCAACGTGAGCGCCACCCGCGCCTCGCGCGAGACGACCGGGTGGCACGCCACGAACATGAGCCGCAACAGATCGTCCCCGATGAAATCATCCATCACCCCGGCGTCGGCGCCGGGCTCTTGCAGGGACTCCATCTCATGTGCGATCAGCTGTTGCTTCTGTTCGAGATTTTTATCGCGGCGGAAGCGATCGATCGCGCGCCGCTTTGCGATCGCCGTCAACCACGCGCCGGGGTTGCGGGGGACGCCTTCCTTGGGCCATTGCTCGACGGCACAAAGAAACGCATCCTGCGCGAGCTCCTCGGCGAGGTCGATATTGCGCACCATGCGCGTGAGACCGGCGATCAAACGCGGCGACTCGATGCGCCAGATCGCATCGAAGTCGCGCGCGCCTACTTCTCCGCTAACTGGTGAACCTCCGAGGTTCCCTCACCGGCAACTTCCATGAAGCGCTGAGTCCGCGCAAGGCACTCTTCGCGCGACTTCACCGTGAGCACCGCATAACCGCCGGTTTCCAAATCGTAAGAAACTTTACTTCGCGGAAATCTCGCGGCGTAGACGTTGGTCGCGCTCCCGCATCTGGGCGGTGAGTTCCACGCCGAAGTCCTCGGCTTCGAACACTTGGCGAATTTCGAGTTCGCCGTCGTCGAAGGGCGCGCGGGAGAACCACTCGATCGCTTCTTCCTTCGACTTGACCGCTACGATCCAAAAGCCCGCAACGAGTTCTTTGGTTTCCGCGAATGGACCGTCGGTAACGGCCGGTTTGCCGCCGGCGAACGTTATGCGCGCCCCTTTTTTGCTGGCCTGAAGACCGTCGCCCGCAAGCATCACGCCCGCCTTGATCAGTTGATCGTTGAAGGCGCCCATTTCTGCAAGCTGCTCGCCGGTCGGAAGCACGCCCGATTCTGAATCCTTGGTGGCTTTTACGATAACCATAAACCGCATGTTGTTCTCCTTTTTCGCGTTCGATTGTGGGGTTTCTACTCACACGTCGAACTCGGCCCCTCAAAATCGACGCGCGCGGAAAAAAAATCCGCGCGCTGTGCTACACTGATGCCGCATGAGCGACGAAATTCGGCTCGGCGCCGATGCCGGCGTTGCAACGATCGAAATCAATCGTCCGCACAAGAAGAATGCCTTGAGCACTTCCATGTACGATTGCATGACGGCCGCCCTGGAGGCCTTTGATGCGGATCCCGGCATTGGGGCCGTCATTTTGCGCGGCGGAGCCGATTTCACGGCAGGCAACGATTTGCTCGATTTCATGAGCGCGGACATCACCGATTTTGCCGGTGCGCCGCCGCTGCGGTATTTATTTGCACTACAGGCTTTCAGCAAGCCCATTATCGCCGCGGTAAGCGGTGTTGCGATCGGCATTGGCACCACCATGCTACTTCACGCGGACTTCGTTTTCGCCGGCGAATCCGCTACGTTCGCGCTGCCGTTTGTAAAAATCGGCCTCGTGCCGGAAGGGGCCGCAACCTTGCTTCTGCCGCTTGCAGCCGGCCTCGGACGCGCAAGGCGCTATCTTCTCACCGGTGAGACCTTCGATGCCGCGACCGCCCTGGAACTGGGAATCGTCGGCGAAGTCACCGCGGATGGCGATCTGCAGGCATTTGCCCGCGAACAAGCTGCGGCTCTTGCCGCCTTGCCGGCCCACGCCGTCCGCGAGACCAAACGCCTGTTGCGCGCCCCACTTCGGGAGGCGATTGCGAGCACGCTGCTGGCTGAAGCGCAAGCATTCGGGGCCTGCTTACAGACGCAAGCATTCCGCACCGCCGCCGAGCGCTTGATTCGCGGGTAAAATCCCGGGAAATCGAGCCTGGAACGGCGCGGGCTTCCTTTAACGTTGGGTTAGGGTATGCACAAGTCACAGGCAGCCTGGCGGGTGCCTGTGGAACGGCCGATGTATAATCTATGGGCGCAATGAAATTGAAGAAGCTCGCCCTTGGGGCGCTCTTTCTATCGGGCTTATATGGCTGCAGCGGCAGCGGTTATTTGCCGTACGCCCCCCACGCACTAGCACCGGCCGAATTGCACTCGATCGTGAGCGACGCCGCGGCAAGGAATGCGGTCCCCGAAGCCCTTGCAAATGCGGTAGTCATGGCGGAATCCGCCGGCAATCCAAGCGCCATTAGCTCGACCGGCGCGCAAGGACTCATGCAACTGATGCCGGGAACGGCTGCTTCATACCATGTCTTCAACGCATTCGACCCCCGCCAAAATGTCGACGGCGGAACCCGTTTTCTGCACGACCTGCTCGCGCATTACAAGAACAATGTCGAACTCGCCGTCGCCGCGTATAACGCGGGACCCGGCGCCGTGGACAGTTATCATGGTGTGCCGCCCTACGCCGAAACCCGTGCGTACGTCGCGCGCGTCCTCGCCGCATACCACAGCTACTAATATTCTCCTAGCCCCCACCCGGCCGCCCGCAGCATAATGGCCTCGGTCGCGCGTCCCATTCCGCTCGCCCACGCCTCACCGCGCATTCCGATCTTGGATGCGTACATGTTCCGCGAATTTATCTGGCCTTTCGTCGGCGCGTTTGCGGCCTTCATGTTTTTGTGGGGCTTCAACATCTTTTTCATCGCGATCGATTATATCATCAACGCGCATGCGCCGATATTTTTGGTGCTGCGCTTCGTCGTTTTCCGCATGCCGCAGAGCGTTCCGTACGCATTTCCCTTTGCGACGCTGTTCGCAATGCTGTTTGCGATCGGCCGCCTCGCGGGCGACGGCGAAATCAACGCCATGCGAACCGCCGGCATCTCGCTGTGGCGCATCTGCCTCACCCCGCTCGTGTGCGGATTCTTCGCGTTTGCGTTAACGTACGCCGTCAACGAAACGATCGCGCCTCTATCGGTCGATCAGTCGACGCGGTCGTTTTACCAGATCATCTATCATACGGCGTCGCTACCCGTCGAACCGCAGTTCTTTCGTAAAGACCCCGATACGGGTAACGTGTTTTTCGTCAACCAAGTGATGGCGGATAACAAAACGATGCTCGGCGTGCAAGTCTTCAAGCCCGGGCGCAGCGGCTATTTCGGCGAAGTGCTTTCCGCCAAGAGCGCGCACGTCGATCAATCGACCCTGGTGCTCGACCACGTCATCGTCAACCGCTTTAATGCCGACGGTGCGATCGTCGGGCAGTACCACAGCAACCCGGTGCGCGTCGGACTACCGCTGGGCGAAAGCGCCGCAGCCTTTATCAGCAATGCGAATAGCGATGCGTACACGATGAATTCCAAGACGCTCTCGAGGACCGTGAACTCGCTCAAAGCGCAGGGCGTGGGCGGAGCGGCGCTCGGCGGCATGCAAATTAGCCTTGCCAACAAGAGTTCTTTCCCGTTCGCTTGCGTCGTCGCCGTGCTCATCGCGCTCCCGCTCTCGTTCCGGTTCGGAAAAAAAGGCCGGATGGTGGGCACCGGTCTTGCAATCCTTACGTTTATCGTCTATCAGCTGGTGGGTCTAGCAGCCGCGGCGTTTGGCCGCAATGGAGTGATCAATCCCTACCTTGCTTCTTGGATTCCCAACGTGATCTTCGGACTGAGCGGCCTCGTGCTTTTGTGGTGGGAAGAACGCTGAAGAACGCAGCGGGCGGGTCACGCAACTTGGGTTTCTGCCTGTGCGCCTTGGCGATGGTCACCAACGTTTTGCCGCTGAGCGCGGCTTCGGCGCAAAGCGAGGTCTCGGGATCGCGCGCTCTCGCGCTGCTCAATTCCAGCTCGTGCGGAGCGACGCGCGACCGGCTGCTCTCGAGCGTCGCGCAAGTCAACCCGTCCGATACCCCTTCGGCATCGCCGTCCCCGTCCGGCTCACCCGGGGGCAGTTCGCCCTCGCCCGGTCCCTCACCGACATTTCCGAGCGCTCCGACCGGTCCGGTCCAACTCAATGCGACGCCCCAGCCGAGTTCTTCCCCCGTCACGCCGCCGCCCATACCTACCCCGACCCCGAGCGCAAGCCCGAATACCGGGCCGGTGTTCTTGGTCCGGCCGACGGGATCGCCCCAGCCGATCGTGCCTGCTGGCGAAGCCTCGCCGGGTGCATCGCCCTCACCGTTGCCGACCCCAGGGGGCCCGACGCCTCTGCCGACGCTCAAGCCCGGAGATATCGCCGTTTTAGCGGATGACGTTAGCGGCAACACCACCGATGGGCAGCCCGGGGATGCCACCGGCAACGTCAACATTTTTTATCAAGATGGAATCCTCGTCGGCCAGCGGGCGCACTACGACGGCAAACGCACGATGACCGTCACCGGCAATCCCTACATCATCAATCGCGAACAGAATTCGATCCTTCACGCCGACGTGATCGAATTCGATACCGTCTCGAGAGTTGCGACGATGAAGAAGAGCCGCGGCGAAAGCACGCAAGGCGTCGAGCGCGGCGAAGTCTACTACTCCGCCCAGGAAATGACCTCAACGAGCGGCGGCGTCGCACACGGCACGTATGCGAACGTGACGACGTGCGTCAATCCGCGCGCGGGTTACCATATTACCGGGCGCACGATCGACGTAAAACCCGGCGACCGGATCACGATTACCAAAGCCGTCTTGTTTTTAGGGGCGGCGGCGATTTTCTATCTGCCGCGCGTCGTGATTCCCTTACACTCGGTCGACGATCCGACGCGAAAGCCGGCGTTCTTTCCGGAAGTCGGCTACAATCAGTTCGACGGTTACTACGTCAAAGCCAAACTCGGATTCGGTAAAGACGATCTCTACTACGGATATTACCGCGTCAACTACTTCAGCAAAGCCGGCCTCGGCCTGGGATACGTTGCAACGTTAAAGCGTCACGATAACCGGCGCGGCGGAACGATCGACTACTACGGCATTAAGGACCGCCGGCAGCAATCGCAACAGTTAAATCTCACGGCTACCGAGTTTGAAAATTTTTCGAACACTTTACGCGGGCAATTCGGTTTTTCGTACAATAGCAATTTTGGCCAATTCATCAACATCCCGCCGAGCACGACGTTAAACGCCGTGATCGCGCACGCGACGACGGTGGAGCAACAAACCTATACCTTCAACCGTTCGGCGCTCGGCTCACAACAAAACTCCTATAATTTAGGCTTCACCGATCAGCGTCAGCTGACCGCCAACCTCTCGCAGGGCGTGACTCTCGGCTACAATACGAACAGCTCCAATTTCGGCGGCTTCTCGCAAAGTTCGACCACGAGCCATATCAATACGCTCACGCATTTGACGACGCCGAATTACGACTACGAGCTTACGATCGATAAAAGCAACTCGGATTTTCCCGTGGGTATCAACAAATTGCCGGAGCTTGCGATCCGGCCGAATTCATTTTTTCCACATTTCCGCTTTCCGGTAAGCGCGCAGTTTTATCTCGGCAGCTACCAAGAACCGCAAGATAATATCTATACCTCGCGCGCCGATCTGGGATTTATTTTGGGCCCCGCGCTGTATAAAATTTTTGGAAGCGACTTCTCCGCATCGGGGAGCGTCGATCAGTATGCCTACGGAACCGGCGATCTCAAGGCGAAAATCACCCAAAATCTCAGCCTGCAAACCCCGGTAGGCAAGCACTTCGTCAATTCCATCACCTACAACGAATCGAACAACAACGGTCCCACGTCCGTGCCGTTTCAAACCTTTGACGTCCTAAACTCGATCAACAACAAATCGGCCTACGACGTCATGCGTTTCTACAACTCCGATTACTACAATCTGCAGGTATCTACGGCCACGTTTTTCAGCGGCCAGGCGCAGCCGTTAACGTATCAGCTCACGGCGCGTCCCAAACGCAAGACCATCTTTATTTTGGGCGGCTCGTTCGTTCCGGGGAGCGGACAAGGTTTTAGCACCACCAATTTTCAGATCGCATCGCCGCTCGGAAAATTTGCGGACATCCAATTTCTAACGGACATCGACTGGAAAAATAAGGGGCGGCTGATCAACAAGAATCTGTATTATCACCGCATAATCGGCGACTGTTACGAGATCCGCGCGCAGTATAACCAAAACCTAAAATCCATCAACGTCACGCTCGACATCTTGGCCTTCCCCTCGCACGCGGCAACGTTCGGAGTGGATAAGAACGGCCCGATTCTGCCGGGCGGCCTCAACCTATAAGGGCCGCCCATTGACCTCGCTTACGGGTTGTTGACGATCTGGCCGCCCTGCAATTGCGCGGCTTGAACGCCCGCTAGGGTGGCACCCTGCGGTACGTCCAGTTGTGAAGTATAACTGAACTGCGTGTTAACCGGCAGCGCGAGATTAAAGGT
>JALZBM010000102.1 GCA_030947385.1 Vulcanimicrobiota bacterium | reverse complement strand
TGTCGGCTGAGACCATCTGGCCTTTGCAGCCCGGCATCATCATTTGAGAGCTGTGTGTCATTGCAAGAGCCGGTGCGAGGCTCAACGCAAAAATCGCAGCCATTCCAAACGAGCAGAGTTTCTTCATGCGAATAATCTCCTCAAGAGTAGAAGTAGTACGGGGGGTTCCACCCGGAGTATTCCCCCAAAACGCGCCCTTAACCGTTTCTTCTAGGAAGCGGGCCGGAAAAACCCGGCGAGCTCGTCCAGCCGCTCGATCTGGCGCGCCGGCGGAAGCGCATCGATAATGACGCGGCCGAAGCGCGACGAAGCCGCCCGCCCGTCCAAAAGGGCCACCAGGCCGCGATCGGTTTTGGAGCGGATGAGGCGTCCAAAGCCTTGCTTGAGCCGCGTAATCGCGGACGGAATCATGTAGGCGTCAAAGCCGCTCGAGCCGCGCGCTTCAAGCGCTTCGATGCGCGCGGCGACGATGGGGTCCGCGGGCGACGGGAACGGCAGCCGGTCGATGATCACGCATGAAAGCTGATCGCCGACGACATCGATCCCCTCCCAAAACGTTCCGGTTGCAAACAGCACGGCGTGCGGCGTTTTGCGAAACCATTCCAGCAGATGCGTGCGCGGGAGTTCGCCTTGCAAGCGCACCGGGTAGGGAATGCGTTCGCGAACGAGCGCATACACTTCGCGCAAGCGCGCGTAGGAGGTAAACAGAACGAAGGCGCGGCCTTCGCTGCGGTCCAAGCACTCTTCGACGATCGGCGCGGCGAGACGCGCAAAATTCGGCGCCTTCGGATTGAGTTGTACGGGCGCTAAAAATAACCGCGCCTGCGCCGGGTAGTCGAACGGGGACGGCGCAACAAGTTCTTGCGCGTCCGTAACGCCCAAACAATTGCGAAGAAAATCGAATTTCGTGCCGTTCGCGATCGTCGCGCTCGTCAGCACGACGCTTTGGGTCCGGTCGAAGAGCGCTGCGCGCAAAAAATCCGCCACTTCGTACGGCGCGCTATTGACCTCGTAACGGCCGTCGCTCTCCGCCCGCTCGGCCCACGCGATCGCCTCGTCTTGCGGCGACTGTGCGCGTTCGATCGTCGCCTGATGGGCGAGAATCGAGCGCATGGCGAGATCGCGGCGCCGTTCGCCTTCTGCCTCGTTTTCGGGTTTACGGCGGAGTGCGGCGTGCCAATTTGCATACAGCCAATTTTCCAGCCGGAACAGCGTGTCGCGCAGTTGATCGAGTGGTTGGCCCACATCCTCATTTGCGAAGAGCGGATAGCGGTCACCCGGAACGCGCGCCAGTGTTGATTCGAGCGCGCGCACACCCTCATCGAGTTCCAACTCGAAGTGACCGGGAACGTGATACGTGCGATGCAATTTGCGCATCATGCGCCCAACGGTCGCCTTGGAAAGCGTTGCGGTGAGCGCCGCTGTGGCCCAGCGTTCCGCTTGGTGCGCCTCGTCGAGAACGACGAGATCGTACGGCGGCAAGAGACCGCCGCCCATTGCGAGGTCGAGAAAGAATAACGCGTGATTGACCACGATGAGATCGGCGTACTTGGCTTCGTCCCGCTTCTTAAAAAAGAAACAGTCTTTGAAATGTTCGCAAAATTCGCCCACGCAGTCGTCTGCATCGGCGTCGAGCTGTTCCCATTCGTCGTGCGGCGGCAAGAACGGCAGTTCGGAGCGGTCGCCGGACTGCGTACGCGCCCCCCACTCCCACAACTTCTGCATGCTGCGGCTGGAGGGCATCAAACGTTCGGTACGCATGCGCTCGAACTTTTGCTTGCACAGATAGTGATTGCGGCCTTTGACGAGCGTAACGCGCGCTTGCAAATTCAAGGCCTGCAAAACTAAGGGAATATCTTTATGGTACAGTTGCTCTTGCAGCGCAATGGTGCCGGTGGAAATAACGACCTTTTTGCCGCTGCGCAGCGCGGGGATCAGATACGCGAGCGATTTGCCGACGCCGGTACCCGCTTCGACGATCGTATGCATGCCTTCCAGAAAGCCGCGTTCGATCAGTTGCGCCATCTGTACTTGGCCCAGACGCGCTTCAAAACCGGGAAGCGCTGCCGCAATCGGGCCGCCCGGTCCGAAGACGTCATCGATTGCGATCACGGCGTCTCGACGTGCGACTCTAGGCTTTCACCCGTTTGCGCGTCGACCACTTGCGCGTACACCGGGCGCGGCGGACGGAACAGAATCAATCCGCAGAAGAAGCCCGCGACGAGGCCGCCGATATGGCCCGCCTTTGAAATGCCGGGAACGGCGAACGTAAACACCAAGTTGATTAGCAGAATCGGGAACGCTTGCATAATGAGCGCGCGCCCCGGCTTGCCCGTGCGAACCCCGATGGCAAAGAGCGCGCCGAATAATCCGAAGATCGCTCCGCTCGCGCCGACGGTCGGATCCATGTAGCTGAAATAAAAGACGGCGGCGGCACTTGCGATTAGTGAGATGACGTACACGAGAAGCATGCGCACTTTGCCCATCGCAAGCTCGGTAAACGATCCCATGTAGTAAAGCGAGAGCATGTTTACGGCAACGTGCGCAATCCCGCCGTGAATAAACCCGGACGTAATGAGACGGTACCACTGCCCGGCGGCAACATACGGACCGTACATCGCGCCGGCTGCAAAGATGCGATCTTGCCCGAGCGGAAAACCCAGCAAGAAAACGACGACGTTGATGGCGATCAATGCAAACGTGAGGGGATACGTTCGCCTCACGCAGGTACGACCATCACCATGCGCGCGAGTTCCAAGGAAATGGCGTGCGAGGTTCCGTCGATCTCGACCGTAATCGGTCCGCCGAGGGGCGCTTTGCCGCTAATCGTGACGGCCACGCCCGGCCGCAAATTTATCTCACCGAGATATCTTAAAATTTCGGGCACTTCTTCCGTCACCCCGTGCACGACCGCACGCGCTCCGGAGTCCATTTGTGCGAGCGGAAAGCCGATGCGCGGCGGATCGCTCAAATCTTTGGGCGGAATCGGATGTCCGTGCGGGCACGTGGTGGGATTGCCGAGCACTTCAACGAGCCGCGCCTCAACTCGATCCGAGATCGCATGTTCGAGCATGCAGGCTTCCGCGTGCACCTGATCCCACGGCATGCCGAGAACGTCCGTTAGCAAACGTTCGGCTAGACGATGCCGGCGCATCACCCGGACGGCAACTTCCAAGCCCTTTTGGGTCAGCTTCGCTTCACCGCGCACGCGATGTTCCAAATATCCGTCGGTCGCGAGCTTGCGCAACATGCCGCTAACAGATGCCGGAGCGACGCCTAATTCCGAAGCGAGACCCGAGGTCGTAACCCCGGGGCCTTCGCGTTCGAGCCGGTACACGGCTTCGAGATACTCTTCGGTGGATTCGGCAAAATGGGTGTGACCCGCCATACGGCTAGCTTCGACGGGCGGGCAGCAGTTCCGCGCACGCCCGCTCGAATTGGGCAGTTAATGAAGCCCTGCGCGCCTCCGGCGCAAAACTGCACTCGATGGAGTTGCGTGCGAAGCGCAGCACCGCATCCAGCCCCACCAGCCGCTCTGCAACTTCGTACTCGGCCGTGATATCCGTGCGAAACATTGCCGGGTCGTCACTGTCGAGCACAATTTTCACACCCGCACGATCCAATTCCGCAAGCGGATGTGCCGCCTCCGAGGCGACGACGCCGGTGCGAAGGTTCGAAGTCGGGCAAACTTCAAGCGGAATCCCGCGTTCGACGATCAGCGCGATCAACTTCGGATCTTCAAGCGCCCGAATCCCGTGCCCGATGCGTTCGGCGTGCAAGACGTCGAGCGCGGCACGCACGCTCTGCGCACCAGCTGCCTCGCCTGCGTGCACGACCGAGTGCAAGCCTTGCCCGCGCGCATACGCGAACGCGTCCGCAAACAGCTCGGGCGGAAAGTTGGCTTCGTCGCCGCCGAGTCCGATGCCGACGCATCCGAAGTCCATGCAGTCGACGGCTAAGCGCGCCGTCTCCATTGCCGGCCCGGGACCGAAGTTGCGCGTCAGATCGACGATGAAGCGGATAACCGGGCCGCCTTCGCGAGCCCGCACTTCCGCCGCGCGCGACAGCACGCGCACCGTTTCTGCTAAATCGAGTTGCGGATTGAAGAACCGCCAAACGGATGGCGAAATGAAGAGTTCCGCGTAACCGACATTGTGCGTTTGTGCATCGATCGAATATTCTCGCAGCAAGCGTTCGTAATCGGCAGGCACCTGAAGCGACCGGCACGCTGCAGCGAATGTGAAAAGAAACTCGCCGAAGTCCGCAAATGCGTAGACATCGTCGACCGATTTCGGCGTGGCAATTGCACTTTCGTCAGAACCTCGAGGCCGGTAGGCGGTCGAGACGCCGTACCGCTGCGCCAACTCGAGAAAAGTCGGACCCTGCAGCGTGCCCTCAAGGTGACAGTGCAACTGGACCTTTGGGAGTCTGCGCAGGAGTTCACCCGTGGTCATCGCGTATAGTTAGGGTCGCGACGCGGGGTGGAGCAGTCCGGTAGCTCGTCGGGCTCATAACCCGAAGGTCCCAGGTTCAAATCCTGGCCCCGCAACCATTTAAAGCCTGCATTAGCGGGCTTTTTTTTCTCTCGGTGTCTGCGGTTGCCATTCGGTTGCCGGACGCCTCAAAAGCAGAACTTTCTCACGAAAATTTTTCCTTCTGGTTGACTAGCCGCGAGGCAAGAACATCAACTGCATTTCGCTCGGCCCTTCCACGACGTGCGAGTATACGGAAAGGGTGATGTTCGGATTTGCGTGACCTAATAAACTGGCCGTGGTACGAACATCAATCCCCCCGCTATTAGATTGGTAGCGGCTATGTGGCGCGTAGCATGAAGGCTCGTGGTCGAAAGTTTCGCCTTCTGAGCAATTCTTGCGTAAGCGTTGGTAGCAGCCTTGGGCGTATGCCGAGAGCCTAGTTCATCGGTGAAGATTGGGCCGGCACCATCTAAACGGTACGCAGTTCCCAGAGCCAGTCGATCTTGAGCTTGCATGGCACGTTGCCGTCGAAGCGCGTCGCGGGCTGGGGGCGATAGGGGTATAACCCGAACCCTCCCAGATTTGGTTGACTTCAAGGCAACGACTCCCTTAGTTTGGGACAAGCTGGTTCGTAGGGTTACCGTCAATTTTCAAGGTCAACGTCACGCCAGTGCAACGCCAGAGATCTGCTCATCGGAGAATCGAGATTTCTTCAAGGCGAACCCCTTTCAGAGGCGGTGATTCGCCGAATTTTTCCAGTTTACATTGGCCCGAGAAACCGGTTTACCGTCAATGGTGGCTTCGGTGGCTTCGCAGGCGCATTTTTAAAACGACGCGGGGCAGCATTACAGCTTGAAAAAAGGCAACCGGCAGCTTAGAATCTCTTTATTTAAACTCCTCTGGATAGCGTCCTCAAGAAAGCGGGGCTGAGCCGATGGGTTCTTTTGCTAGGCCGAATCAGAAAGATCGCCGAGATCCCATTCCTTGCTTTCCAGCGTCGCGCAAATACCGCATACACGTTTCTCTCGGTTCTGGACGACATGCGATCGGCAAGTAGAGTGGCCGCACACAACGTAATGCGTAATCGGGCGGCGACGGCACGGTACGCCGTTGGCAATTGTTCCGGAACACGCTTCCACGCGGACCCTCCCTAGTATTTTAAGAATCTATTTTCTTGGGCGCGGGGTTCACCTTCGAGGCTAACGAAACGTTTACGAACGCGCCGCCGGCTTAGCGGGGTCCGTTGCTGAGCGAAAGGACTGGTACTGTTTGGTGAAGTCAGTTTCGCCTAGGGCGCACCGCCGCCCCGCGCCGCCTCTTCCCGGTAACGATCAGCAAAAAGAAGAAAGCATAGAAGCGACGATGCGGATCACATGAACATCCCAGAATTCATCGTAGCCGTAGATGAATTGCTGCGACCCTATGCTCTCGACGGACACGGGCCGTCGTGGAAGCACGGGACTGCGACTGCCAAGATCACCATCGGGGATGACCATTTCCCGATCTTTTTGTGTTTGAGTGCTCCGGATGAGGGCGTCGTGGACCATCGAAATGAGCACCCCGTGCCCTTAAACAGTAACGAGCGCGCGGTGAGGCGCGCAGCGTCAGCTATACTGAGGTTCTTTGAGATAAATGACGATCTGGTCGACTAGAATTTGCCGTGCTCACACGAGCTTTGAGCACTAGAACGCCTACGGTAACCACCATGGTGTCCCAAAGTGGAAATTCGAAGGCTAAGCCACTGCACTTTTGAGAGCAAAGTCGCCCCAGCGTTCAGCTCGCAAAAACTATTCTATATCATTGGTCAAGGCGGGCTCTCCATCTGCGCTGACGATGACTAAGTAATTGCCAGTGCTGCTTTCACATTGGGACGCTTCCAACGCCGTTGCGTGTCGATGCGAGCACATATCGGCATCGGACCCAATTGAGAGCTGGCTGGGTTCAAGGTTGAGGCACGCTTGTAGACCATAAAAATCCAATACCGGTCTTCGCGCACTGCAGTGATAAAATTCGCAAGCAGTACGGAATGCTTCGCGAGTCGCACTGTCGTGCCCGGCCTGCGCTAAACGAGGTAACGGGTACCGACTCAATAAGACTTCACTTAATGTCTTAAGGAAACCGGCATCGCATTCGCCCGCGGTCACGCGCGACTGTAAATTTTGAAATGTAGCTCATTGCGCAACCGCCTCGCATGCAGGACTACAAACCGAATGCATAAATATTTGAACTGAGCGCCTACTGCGGGCGATGCGGTTTGTTAAGCTTTCGTTAGATTCTGTGCACGGTTAACGTCACAATAGAGACTCATCGTGTGGCACATATTGTGCCTACCCCTTTATTTTAGCACTCTCTATGCCGCGTTCTTGTGTCCCTACCGGTTACGACTAAGCAAAGAAGCCTTGCGTCGTTAGTAGGGCAAATTAAGTAAGCTATTCAGATGAGATGCGCCCGATAAAAGTCGTATGCGTATTTCAAGCATATTTCTGCCCCTTGCGCTGTTGTTGGCCAGTGCAACCTCCGCCCAAGCCGACAATCAAATAACTGCTCCGACCTTACCGGCAAATTTCGGAAATCCCCCTTCCGGGGAAATCCCGATCCTCTACAACGATCACACGGTGTATAGCAAGCCTGACATCTTGCGCCGTAATAGAGTGCTCGCCGCGTTCATAAAAAACCACCAAATCTACGTGCCGTTACGCAGTATGTTCGAACAGATGGGTGCTACGGTCACCGCATCGGCTGACGGCAAAACGTTCTTGGCAACCAAAACAGGGACGAGAATATCGGTCCGCCTCGGATCGAGTGAAGTCAACATTAACGGTGAGGCGCGCCCACTGGATGTGCCGCCAATCCTCTATCGCGGAGTTATTCTTGTACCCGTCCGCGTGATCTCGGAAGCGCTCGGCGCTTACGTACTTTGGGTTTCGAACCGGCATCTCGTCGTGGTGCGCTACCTCGCGGCGGTTGCACCACCGACACCAGGGCCGATCAGCGCGCCCATCATTCAAGGAACTCCGGCTCCCGCTCCGGCGGCGACCCCAGAACCAAATCGATACAACGGTTTCATTGCCGTTGCTAAATCGCACAGCCGGAATTACAACGAGTTTTCGGCCGGGCAATTCTGCCCGTATGACACGCTTATTGCAAGCGCCGCGTACATGTTCAAGAAATCTCCGTTTGCGATCAAAGGTGACTATCGAGAAGACGGGTTCGTTTCAAGCATCAACACACAGGACGCATTTGGAGCGTATTTCACTCAGTTT
>JALZBM010000288.1 GCA_030947385.1 Vulcanimicrobiota bacterium | reverse complement strand
GAAGCGGCCGTCAATTTTTCCGTACACGGGATCGTTGACGATCGGATGCCCCATGGCCGACATGTGAACGCGAATTTGATGCGTCCGTCCCGTTTCCAAACGAAAGATCAACTCGCTCGCGTTGTATAACCGCTCGCGCAATTCAAAATGCGTTACCGACGGCTTGCCTTCCGGCGTTATCGTGTATTTCAGGCGGTTTTGCGGATCGCGTCCGAGCGCCCCATCGATCGTGCCGCGCGGATGCTGGAGAAATCCCCACGCCAAGCCCAGATATTCGCGCGTGATATAGCGCGCTTTCATCGCTTTGCCGAGCGCGCTGAGCGCCTCTGGCGTTTTCGCAACCACGAGTAAGCCCGACGTGTCGCGATCCAGCCGGTGCACGAGGCCCGGACGCAGCGGCTCACCGGGTAAGGTTCCCGCGTGCGCGAGTAACGCGTTGACGAGCGTGCCGCTCGTCGCGCCGTGCGCGGGATGCGTCGTCATTCCCGCAGGCTTGTTGACGACCATCAGATCGCCGTCCTCGTATACGATGGGAACCTCGATCTCTTCGGGTTCCGCGATGATTTCGGGACGTTCGAGCAGCGTGAAATCGAGGACGTCGCCTTCGGCGATAACGGTCGATCCCTTTACGGCAGCGCCGTTTAAAAGGACGTCGCCGCGCTTAACGGCTTCCGTGACGAGCGAGCGGGAGACGCCGGTAAGGTGCGCGATAACGAGATCCGCACGCTTGCCGGCGTCCTCAGGTGCGACGACGTGAGTTGGCAAGAGAAGACAATATCAAAAGAATGACTCCGCCCGTGATGCAAGAGTCGGCAACGTTGAACACATTGGGCCAGATTTTGTAAAAGTCGATGAAGTCGACGACGAAGTGATAGTGAATCCGGTCGATGATATTTCCGAGCGCGCCGCCTAAGATGAGACCGAAAGCGACGCGAACGATGAGCGACTTCGCCGCCGCATCCCGAAATGAAAACCAGAAAATCACGAGCACCACGAGTGCCATGCCGATCAACAGAACCGGCGAATTGCCGAACAGGCCGAACGCGCCGTGCTGGTTCTGTTCGAACGTCCAATTCAGCAGATGCGGAATAACGATCCGGCTCTGCCCGGGCTGGAAGTTCGCAAGCACCCAACGTTTTGACGCCGTGTCGAGTGCGAACACGATGGCTGCGACGGCCAGGAAAAGGGTCGCATCAGAGCTTCGGTTGCGGAACGTACTGATAAAACCAGCCTGCAATTCTAACAAAAGAGTCGGTGAGGAGGATGATGCCGACCGCGATCAAGATGAGTCCGGCGACAAATTCGATCGCCGGTAAGAAGCGCTTGATGCGGTTGAGCAGTGCGAGCGAACGATTGAACGCCGCCGCCACTAAAAAGAACGGCACGGCGAGGCCGGCCGAATAGGAGAGCATATAGCCCGTGGCTTGGAGCGTATGCTGCTGCGAAGCCACAAGTAAAATCGCCGAAAGAATCGGGCCGATGCACGGCGACCAGCCCGCGGCGAACGCGATTCCCACGATGAGCGAGGCTGCGTACGACCGGTTGACGCTGCGGAATTGGGGACGTTTGTCCATCATCAAAAACGGAATCTTGAACACGCCCATCATGTTCAGTCCCAGGATGATGATGATCGCGCCGCCGATTCGCGCGATCCAAAGCTTGTTGGCGGCGAGGACGCCGCCGGCCGCGCTTGCAAACACGCCGAGGATGACGAAGACGATTGTGAACCCGAGAATGAAGGCGACCGAATGGCCGATCACGCGCGCCCGTGCGGCCGAGGTTTGGTCGCCTTTGAGTTCTTCGACGGTGGATCCGGTAAGAAACGACATATAGGCCGGGACCAGCGGAAGGACGCACGGAGAGATGAAGGAAACGAGGCCCGCCAAGAAGGCCGTCGCTACATTGAGCTGCAGGGGTTCCACCCGCCAACTTTACGACGGCCCCAAAAACAAGCCTTGAAGGGAAGTCCCGCCCCGTGACCCACTGGTTCCGGTATCCGAACATCGATCCGGTCGCGTTCCATCTCGGCCCGATCGCGGTGCACTGGTACGGCATTTCCTATCTTGTCGGATTTGTCGCGGTGTATCTGTGGATGAGCCGGCCCGCGGGAAAGCGTCGCTTGGGCCTCACGAACGACCAAATTCAGGATTTCCTGATGTACGCGCTCGTCGGCGTGCTGGTGGGCGGGCGGACGTTCTTCGTGATCAACGACATCATCAGCAAGCACAACGCGACCGATTATTTTAGCCATCCGCTCAATTTCATCGCCGTTTGGAACGGCGGCATGGCCTTCCACGGCGGAATGCTGGGCGTGATCGCCGCAATCGTCCTTTTCGTGCGCAAGCACCCCGGGCTGACGTATACGGTTCTCGGCGACGAAACCGTCATGCTGCTGCCGGTCGGCATCGCGCTCACCCGCATCGTGAATTTTATCAACGACGAGTTGCCGGGGCGGATTTGCAATCCCGACCGGCCCTACTGCATTGCCTTCCCAAACTATCCCGACGGCTACCGCTACCCCTCGCAGATCTTCGAATGCGTCCTGGACATCGTAACCTTGCCGGTCCTCTTTGTTCTCTACCGGACCAAACCGCCGGACGGAGTTGTGGGGTGGACGTGGTTCACGATTTACGGTATTACGCGTTCGGTCGCCGAAATTTGGCGCCAAACCGATTTTAGTTTCCATGGAATCACCGGCGGCCAACTCTATGCGCTGCCGATGATCGCGATCGGCGCGACGATGGTGACGGTGTGCTATCGCCGGGGAATCCGCACGCAAGCTAGGACCCCAGCCCCTAAAAACTGAAGAAGAC
>JALZBM010000101.1 GCA_030947385.1 Vulcanimicrobiota bacterium | reverse complement strand
TTGCGCGCGTGCGGTCTTTGCGCAGGACGCTTTCCAAGCTCGCAACGACCCGGTTGCGCGCACCTTCGGTATTCATATCGATGAAGTCGCAGACGATGATGCCGCCGATGTCGCGCAAGCGCACCTGCCGGGCGATTTCCGCCGCGGCTTCCACGTTCGTTTTGACGATCGTGTCTTCCAGATTTTTTCCACCGGTGAACTTGCCGCTGTTGACGTCAATGACGGTCAATGCTTCGGTGGTCTCGATAACGATCGAACCGCCCGAGGGCAAATTGATTTTCGGACGCATGAGCTTTTGCAGCTCGTCGTCGATCTTGTAGTCCTTAAAGAGATCGCGTCCCGAATTGTAGTGTTCGACGCGATCGAGATATTGCGGCCCGAGCAGCTGTAAAAATTCCCGGACTTTGCGAAACTCCTCGGGATCGTCGATGAGCACTTTGTCGACGTCGGCCGTAATGAAATCGCGCGCCGCCTTGAAGACGAGATTCATGTCCTTGTGCAAGAGCGACGGCGACGCGGCGCGTTTGAACGTTTCTAAAATGCCGTGCCACATACGAATGAGCACGCCGAGATCCGCGATCAGTTCGGCTTCGCTCACGCCTGCGGCTGCCGTCCGGACGACCGTCGCCATGCCCTCGGGGCGAATGCGCTTCATGACGGCCTTGAGGCGGTTGCGCTCTTCTGCGGTGTCGATCTTGCGCGAAACGCCGCTGTACTTACCCGTCGGCATCAAGATGAGATAGCGCCCGGGCAGCGAGATGTTGGTGCTGATGCGCGCGCCCTTGAGGCCGCGCGGCTCCTTGACGATTTGGACGAGCACGTCGTCGCCGCGGTTGACCTTCTCGTTGATGGTCCAGCCGCTGCGGCCCGACGTAATCTCGACGTCCCCGATATTGAGCGGCGTCTTGTTGATATCGTCAACGTACAAAAAGGCGTTGCGGCCGAGACCGATGTCGACAAAACTCGCGCCCATACCGGGCAGCACGTTCTGAACTTTGCCTTTGTAAATCGAACCGATGACTTTTTCTTCGCGTTCGATGTAGATTTCGCTGAGCGAACCATTTTCAAGAATAGCAACCCGGTTTTCCCACGGGTCGCTGGAGATCAAAATCTCCGTTGACAATTCGTACCGTACCCTTCGATGTAATGACCACCCACTCGCGCGTCGTCCGGCGCTCCCGTCACGCTTGCGATGCGATGCATCGCGGCAGCTCCCGGGGCCGGGTTCACGGCTGTGTTTGCCGTCATCCGGAGCCGTTTGGCTCCTTTAAAAAAAACGCTAAACCGGCGCGGGAAGAAGCCCGCCTGTTCCGGCACCCGCGACGTTCCCGGCACCGCGACGGCGCACCTCTAGCGAAAGCAAGCAGCGAAAAGAGCATTTTTTAATCGCGGGATGACCGATTTTACGGACGAAAGGCGTCTTTAGGGGACCCGGGGGTCTTCCCAGATAGCGTATACTATATCCGATGAATTCTTCACCAAAAGCAGGCCGGCCATAGCCGGCCGCTCCTCAAAAGCCCGACCCGCCGGTCCTCGCGTACGTCCCGAGGCCGAGTTCCCCAAGGAAGCCCCTCTCGAAGTGTTTGGAACAATCAAACAGATCTTTCCGAGCACGACCTTTGCTGTGGAGCTTGAGAACGGCCACACTATTCTGGCTCACATCGCCGGCCGTCTGCGCCGCCACCGCATCAAGGTGCTGCCGGGAGATCGCGTCGAGATCGAGATGTCCCCGTACGATTTGACCAAGGGCCGCATCGTGTACCGCTACCGTGCGGGCGAAGCGCGGCGTTTGCCGGGAGCTACTCGTTCCCCAGCATAATCCGGTCTTTTTGCGCGTAGATATTTAACAAAATCCCGACTGCGGCAAAATTGGTGAGCATCGCCGATCCGCCGTAGGACATAAACGGTAACGGAATGCCCGTAATCGGCATGATCCCGACGGTCATGCCGATATTTACCATGATGTGAAAGACGAGCATCGCAACCAGGCCGGTCGAAAGCAAAAATCCGAAGCGGTCGCGCGCGACGAACATCGTGCGTATGCCACCGTATAAAACGACGCAGTAGAAACCGATGAGCAAGAGCGCGCCCACGAAACCCAGCTCTTCACCCAGCACCGTAAAGATAAAATCCCGCGAGTGTTCGGGTACGAAATCGAGTTGCGTCTGCGTGCCGTGGTGCAACCCGCGTCCGAACCACTGGCCGTTACCGACCGCGATTTTGGACTGGTGAAGGTTGTAGCCGGCACCCTGCGGATCGAGTTTGGGATTCAAAAACACGAGCAGGCGCGCCATCTGGAACGGCTTGATGATTTTGACGGCAAACGCCGCCGCTGCCGCAACGGCGACACCGGCGCAATAGATGCCGAAGTCTCCGAGGTTAGACAATCCAAAAAATAGCTGCGCGGTGAGAATCGCAAGGATGACGAGCGTCGTGCCCAAGTCCGGTTGTTTGAGAATCATGACCGCCGGAATTGCCGTGAGCAAGAGCGGCAGCCACATGTCCGGCAAGCGTTTGTAGTTGCCGCGGCAGAGCGCGGCTGCAATGGCGATCGCCAAAAAAAGTTTCGCCGGCTCGGAGGGCTGGAATTGTCCGAACGGTCCGAGCGAAATCCAACGCACGGCGCCCTTGGCCGAATGCCCCGCTACCAAAATAAATGCCAGCAACGCAAAGTTGATGCCGTAGATCCACAGCGCCCAGCGCCGCCAGTTGCGGTAATCGACGTACGACAAGCCAACCATGAGACCGCATCCGATGACGAGATAGAACGCCTGCTTTTTCCACTCGGCCGCCGCCGAGGCATTATGTAAATCGGCCGATGCGATCATCAGCAGCCCGAGCAAACTGATAAACACCGGCGCGATTGCCAGCGGCCAGTTGAAACTGCGCAGCCAGCGGCGCCCGGCAAACGACAGCGTCGCCATGCCGCGTTCTCTTTACGTCGCGGGCGCGGGATTTGTGCTCGGCGCCGTCCGGCGCCGGCGGCGGCGAGGTTTCTTCGGCGGTCCACCGGCATCGCCGTCACCGCCTCCGGAATTCGAAGGCGGCTGCGGCTTGGGCGGATGCATCGAGAGAATGGGCACGTTGGCCATCATGGCAATCGCGCGCTCTTGCTGCTCGAAGTTCACCTCGATCTTGGTTTGGTCGACTTCGACGTAACGCGAAAGCACTTCGATTAACTCCGCTTTGAGTTTATCCACCAACTCCGGCGCAAGCGACAGGTGGTCGGAAAGCAAAACCAGACGTAAGCGTTCTTTGGCCGTACTACTGGAGGTTTGCCGTCCGAATAGTTTATTAAAGAGGTCGATCATGTTAACGGCGCCCTCCAAAGAGCGATCCTAATTTTGCCATAAACCCTTGCGGCTGCGCTTCCACCGTCGGCGCGGCAACATCCTCGCCGGCTAAACGCGCCGCAATCGCGCGGAATGCTGCACCGGTTTTGGAGTCCGCGCGTAGCGCAAGCGGCTCGCCTTTGTTGGTTGAAATGATGACGTCGGGCTCGTCCGCGATGACGCCCAAGAGGGGCAACCGCAAAATCGAATTCACATCCTCAACCGAGAGCATTTTGCCCTTTTGCACGAGCAACGGACGCACGCGGTTGATAATCAACTGCGGCCGGAAACGGTTTCCCAACAATCCGACGACGCGATCGACGTCGCGGACCGCTGAAACCTCAGGCGTGCATACGACGATGGCTTCGTCGGCGCCTACGACAGCGTTGGTGAAGCCCAACTCGATTCCCGCCGGACAATCGATTAACACGTAATCGAATTTCGTGCACAGCGTTTCGATGAGCGCTTTCATCTTTACCGTATCGACTTCGTCTTTTTCGCGGCTTTGCGCCGCTGCGAGGAGGCAGAGCGTTTCCGAATGCTTGTCGATCACGAGGGCTTCCTCAAGCGTGACCTTTTCTTCGAGGACGTCGAGCACGTGATATCGCACGCGGCTCTCCATGCCGAGCACGATATCGAGGTTGCGCAATCCGACGTCGGCATCGACGAGCGCGACTAATGCACCGCGCTGCGCGAGCGCGGTGCCGAGATTGGCGGTCGTCGTGGTTTTACCGACGCCTCCCTTACCCGACGTGATCACGATCGCTTTACCGCGTTTTTTCGGCGGCGCTTCCGGTTGGCTGAGTTCCTCGGCCTGTACGTGCACGTTAGCCTGCTTTCAATCCGCCCAACAGGCGGTCAAAGAATCCACGAGTTTCCAAATTGCTAAAGGGTACGATCTCGCCTTCCATCCGGCGCGCGATCTTGTCGTACATTCCCGCCAGTCTTTTTGTGGGATCGAGCACGATCGGTTCGCCTTTGTTGGTCGTATCGATCACTTCTTCATCGTCCGGAATAATACCAAGCAACTCGGCCGAAAGAATTTCGCATACGTCGTCCACGGAGAGCATGTCGCCCGAGCGCACCATCTCGGGCCGGATGCGGTTGATGATGAGGCGCACCGGAATCTTCTTCTCCGCGACTTTTCCGATGACGCGGTCGGCGTCGCGAATCGCGCTCACCTCGGGCGTCGTAACGATCAGGGCCTCGTCCGCGCCGGCGATTGCGTTGCGAAATCCATGCTCGATCCCCGCCGGGCAATCGATCAAGACGAAGTCGGCCAGTTCTGCAAGTCCTTTGATAACGCCGACGAACTGTTCCTCACTCACCGAATCCTTGTCGCGCGTCTGCGCGGCCGGCAGGATGTGCAACGAGTCAAAACGCTTGTCTTTGATCAACGCTTGCTTGAGCTGGCAACGGCCTTCAACAACCTCCACCAAATCGAAGACGATTCGCTTCTCCAATCCCATCACGAGATCTAAATTGCGTAGCCCGATATCGGCGTCCACGAGAATCACGCGATGGCCGCGCTTGGCCAGAGCGGCGCCCACGTTTACCGTCGTCGTCGTTTTTCCGACGCCGCCCTTGCCCGATGTCAGGACGATCTTGCGTGCGCTCATTTTTCCGTCTCCCTAGCAAGTTGCTGTGCTTTGTCGTGTGCGACGACGGTGATACGTCCCTCGCGAACGCATGCGACCTCCGGCTGCACGTGCGCGTTTTTTGCGGACATATCGTCGGCTGCTATGAACGTCGCGATGCGCAGTTGCGTCGCCGCGAGTTCCAGCGCGTAGACCCGCGCGGTTTCATCGCCCTGCGCCCCGGCATGCGCGACGCCGCGCAGCGAACCGAAAACCAGAATGTCGCCGCTGGCCACGAGCTCCGATCCCGGGTTAACGTCGCCGACGACGACCAGGTTGCCGACGTAGTGCAAGGACTGGCCGCCCCGAACGGTGCCCACATGGTACATCGTCGCGTGGGCGGCGCCAGGCGCGGGCGCCTCGGCGGGAACGGCGGCCGGTTCCGCCGGCGCACTTGGGATGCTCCGCGGCATGAATTGATGGATCGTGCGCCGGGCCGCGAGATCGGCGCGGGCCCCGGCAAAGTCGGCGGCAAGCGAGCGGGCGGCATCCGATAGGGCGACATCGCGTTTGGGGCGGTTTGCGCGACGGCGCACCAGCTCCTCACCCGGGATCAGCGCCGTTCGAACCCCGGCAAATTCGATCCCAGCCGTCTCGAGCACGAGGCGCAACCGGTCGAGTTCGCCTTCCGCGGGTCCGGCCGTCCCGAAAACTGCAGTGGCGGTCGAACCGTTATAGAATGAAGAACGCTCGGCCAGCAGTTCGGCGAGCTCGGCGAGCGCGTCCTCAAAGCGCCGGTCGGCGAACATGAGTTCCAAACCTCGGCCCTTGCCGCGAACGACGCTCATACGAAGAAGCGCTTCCTTAATAAGAGAGGCACCAAAGCCGCCGGTGATTGAAAGAGGCCCGTTCCAGGGGCAAAGCGCCTGCCCTGCGCCATCCACAAGTGGTTCACAGTTCTTTTAAATTATCCACACAGAATTCACACGCGTCCAGTGTAACGCCGCATCCCTCCCGCTCGTTGTTTTACTACCGCTTCGCAGCCACCGCGCCCCGCCGCCCCGGGTAAGGATTAATGAAGATGTTTCGTCGCCTACTTCCCATCACGCTGCTTATTGCATTCATCGGCGCGAGTTTGCCCGCGCCGGCGCTCGCCATGTCGACCCAAACGGAAATTCAACTGGGCGAACAAACCGACGCGCAAATCGTGCAAGGCACCGAAGTCGAAACCGATCCGCTGCTCAACAAATGGGTCAAGCGCGTCACGGACCGGCTGTTCGCACAAACGGTGCGCAAAGACGTTCCGTACAACGTCAAAATCCTCAACACGAGCGACATCAACGCCTTTGCTACGATGGGCGGCTACCTGTACATCAACGAGGGCGCGCTCGATTTCGCGCAATCCGACGACGAACTCGCCGGCATTCTCGGCCACGAAACGGGCCACATCGAACGGCGCCACACCGTGACGCGGCAGGCCAAAGCGCAGGGCGTGAGCTTATTGATGCTCGCCGCGTCGCTTTTCTCTCCGTTCGTCTACCGTTTCGGTCAATTGATCCAGGCGGGTATCATGGCCAAGCTTTCACGCGTCGATGAGATTCAAGCCGACCAGTACGGTCTGCTTCTCATGTCGCGCGCCGGATACGATCCCGATGCGATGGTCTCGTTCATGCAGCATCTGGGACAGGTCGACAAATCGCGCCCCGATTTGCTGACGAAATATTTGGAGGACCATCCAGAACCCGACAAGCGCGTCGCGCACATGGTCGGCTACGACCAACTCGATCCAACCAAGGTGTCCGCCAATACCGTCCTCGTCGAGGCCGTGCACGATTTCGATACCGCCCGTTACAACGTTGCGGCAATGAAGTTTGCTCGCGTACTCAAAACCGATCCCAATAACGGCATCGCGCTGCTCGACCTCGGCCAATCTCAGTTAGCGCTCGGCCAAGTTGCCAAGAGCGAACAGACCCTCGCCGAAGCGGCGCAAAAAGGCAATCCGCAAACGCGCGATGCCGCGCTCGCACGCATTACGGGCCTGCGCGCAATGGAACGTAAACGCGTTTCGCTGCTGGCGCCCAATCTGACGCCGCTACGCGCACAAATTGCGCAGTCGCGCGGGCAACTGGATAATGCGGGAGCCGAAATTTCGACGCGCCGCGATCAAGCCCGCGATCAGTTAAAGAACATGCAAGAGCGCCTGCAAAGCGTTTCGTACGAAACGCCCGATTTCAGCCGCATCAACATCCGCCCCAACTCGCGCTTGGCAACCGTGCTCAAAAACGTCGAAGGTATGGCGCGCTCAGTCGACTCCGCCTTAGACCACAACGCAAACGTCATCAAAGACATGGGTTCGATCGAACGCAACAAAGAGGGCGGGGTTCTCGGCGAAAACGCGACGCTGCTACACGAGCTTACGGTCCAGCTCGATCAAACGCCGCTCACCACCGACACCATCGGCATCCTGCCGTCGTACCCGCGCATGCTCTCGGAGATCAATACAGGCAACGGTGATCTGCTGCGCGGAATCGACGCCAGCCGCGCCTCGCTTGGAATGACGGATCTCGCGCTCGGCGATTTAGACGCATTTCTCAAGGCTTTGGGCCGCGATAACCTGGACTACTTCGGCGACCTCAACGTGAGCGACTACAACACGCTCGTGCCGCTGATGCAAAAGGCGACCGATTCGCTTGGAAAGGCCGCGATTGCCGCCTCGCAAGCGCAGCAACTCTTCAACATGGCGCGGTCGCGCCAACTCGAGACGCGCATCACCATGCTGGGTTTAGGAACCTCGCCGCAGCGGTATGCTACGTTGCAGACGGCATTGGAACAACGC
>JALZBM010000100.1 GCA_030947385.1 Vulcanimicrobiota bacterium | reverse complement strand
GGGCTCTGATTATTTGAGCGACCAGGACGCGGTTGAAGCCATGTGCGAGGACGCGCCGCGCCAGATCATCTGGCTCGAGCACCGCGGATGCATCTTCTCGCGACTTCCCGACGGCAAAATCGCGCAGCGTCCTTTCGGGGGCGCCGGATCGCCCCGGACCTGTTATTCCGCCGACGTTACGGGTTTGGTCATCCTCCACACGTTGTGGGAACAACTCGAACGCTTTAACGTCAAAGTATACGAAGAATATTTCTGCACCGCACTCTGCATCGAAGACGGTGTCGGCACGGGCGTCGTTGCGTACAATATGCGCACGGGCGAACTCGAACTGGTCACCGCAAAAGCGACCATCTTTGCCACCGGCGGCCTCGGGCGCATCTACGCAAAGACCACGAACGGCTATGCGAACACCGCGGACGGTCTGGGGATCGCGTTGCGCGCGGGCCTTCCACTGATGGACATGGAGTTCGTGCAATTCCACCCCACGTCGCTCAAAGAAAACGGCGTGCTGCTTTCCGAAGCGGCCCGGGGCGAAGGCGCCTACCTGCTCAATTCCGACGGCGAGCGTTTCATGTTCAAGTACGCTCCAAACAAAGGCGAACTGGCCTCCCGCGACGTCGTGTCGCGCGCGGAATGGACGGAAATTCTTGAAGGCCGCGGCATCGACGGTTGCGTTCTGTTGGACCTGCGCCATCTCGGGCGCGAAAAAATCCTCGAACGCTTACCGCAAATTCGCGAGCTCGCGCTGGACGCTACGGGCAAAGATGCAATCGACACACCGATTCCGATTCTCCCCGGGATGCATTACGCAATGGGAGGCATCGAAACCGACAAGTTCGGAGCTACCCGCGTTCCTGGCGTATACGCCGCCGGTGAAGCCGCCTGCGTTTCGGTTCACGGCGCAAACCGCCTCGGCGGAAACTCCTTGCTCGAAACCATCGTCTTCGGCGCCCGCTCGGCACGGCACGCTGTCGAGTATATCAAGACCAGCGGCGAAGTCAGGCCTTCGGACCGCACGCTCAAATCAGAACAAGATCGCATCGATGCGATCCTGTCGCGCCAAGACGGCGAACGGGCTCCGCAAATCCGCAAACGCATGAACGCGACGATGTCCGAGAACGTTTTCATTTTCCGCAATGAAAAGGCGCTGTCGCAAGCCTGTGCGGACCTGCGCGAAGTGCGTGAAGCAATCAAGAACGTCGTCGTGATGGATAAGTCCAAGACGTTTAACACCGATTTGGTCGGCACGCTGGAAACCGAGTTTATGATCGACGCTGCAGAAACGATCGCACACGCGGCATTGCACCGCGACGAATCGCGCGGCGCGCAAGCGCGCACCGATTTCCCGGAACGCAACGACGAAAAGTGGCTTCAACATACGCTCGCGTTTAAGACCGCCGGCGATCCGAAGTTGGACTACTCGCGCAAGGTCACATTCACCAAATGGCAACCTGAGGTACGAAGCTACTAAGCATGGCGAAAATCACACTGGATCTCTTCCGCTTCGATGAGGCCACCGACGCCGTCCCGCATCGCGACCGCGTCGATATCGACTTTCCGGAAACCCAAACCGTGCTCGATGCGCTCGAGTACGCCAAAGCCGAGATTGACGGAAGCATCAGTTTCCGCCGCTCGTGCCGCTCGGCGATTTGCGGTTCGTGCTCGATGAATATCAACGGCGTCACGGGCCTCGCGTGCAAAACGCCCTGCAATACGGTCATGAAATCAGACGGCAGTATTGCAGTCGATCCCATGCCCAATTTCCAGCCCATGAAGGATATGGTCGTGCACATGGATCCCTTCTGGGATAAGTACACGCGCCTCAAGCCGTATCTGCAACCAAAAGACCGCGACGAAGACCATCCGACGGAACGCCGCGTCAGTCCAGCGGATATGAAGAAACTCGTCGACGTCGCCAATTGCGTTATGTGTGCAACGTGTTACGCGCTCTGTCCGGTCGTCAGCGTCGACCCGTCGTTCGCCGGCCCCGCGGCAATCGCATATGCTTACCGCTTCATCGAAGACGTTCGAGACGATAAAACGACCGAGCGTCTCGGGCAAATCAGCGACGATTACTTGTGGCTCTGCGCGCACTGCTATGCGTGCTCCTACTGCCCCAAGCACGTCGAACCACACGAGCGCATCGTCAACGTCAAGCAACGAGCCATCAAGGAACGCGTGCACATGAACGAAAGCGGACCTCGTCACGCGTTGGTCGTCAACAAAACCGTCAAACAAACCGGCATGCTCGCGGAAACCGAAGTGATTCTCGGAACGGTCGGCCGCTTTAATGTACGCGCTCTGCTCAAAGTCACGCCGCTGGCCTTGCGGATGGTCGCCCGCGGCAAGCTGACGCCACTTGAGATGGCCGTCGGCGGTACCGCTCCCATGTTGGGGGTTCCCTCAATGAAACCTATTCCGAAGGTCGACGAAGTTCGACAAATTTTCGAAGCGCTGGAGGTCCCAACACAATAATGACCGCTGCATTGTTGCCCGAACATCAGGTCAAAGACGCGCACCGTCATTCCAAATCCTCGCAGATGAAAAAATATGGGTTCTTTCCAGGCTGCGTCGCCAAGGAATCGTGCAAGGAACTTTTCAATTCCACGATGCTGCTTGCGGACAAACTCGGCATCGAACTCATCGAGTTAACCGCAGCCTCATGCTGCGGTGCTTCGGTCATCAACGATACGAATCGCGATATCGCACGTGTCCTTAATGCCCGCACCTACGCGCAGGCAGAGGCGCTCGGCCTCGACGACGTCATCACCATCTGCTCCACATGCACGGGGCATATGCGCGCGGCCAACAAAGAACTGCTCGAATCCGAAGAGCATATGACGCAGGCGAACTCAATTCTGGGCAAATTCGGCGCGAAGTATAACGGCGGCGTTATGGTACGCCATCTGCTCTGGCTTTTGATCGACGATATCGGACTCGACAACCTCAAGTCGATGGTCGTACGGCCCCTCAACGGTCTCAAGGTTGCGCCCTTTTACGGGTGTCACATCATTCGTCCCGAAGCAGTCAACGGTTGGGAGTCGGCGCGCAATCCGCATTCGCTCGAAGATATCATCGAAGCAATCGGTGGGGAAGCGATCGACTACGCCGGCAAAACACGGTGCTGCGGTTTTCATATTCAACTTGAAAAAGAAGGCACGGCCGCGTCCATGGTGGGACAGAACATGCGCATCGCCAAGGACAAAGGTGCCGAAGCCGTGCTCACGCCATGTCCGCTGTGCCACCTTGCCTTGGACGGATACCAGCAAGATGCGGCCGCGCGCTGGGGACGCACGGACCTGCCGACGTTCCATCTTCCGCAACTCGTCGCATTCGCACTCGGCATTCCGGCCGAGAAACTCGGGCTCAACAAACACCTCATCGATCCGCGCCGGATCATGACGGAACGGGAATTGATCGCCTGAACAAGACCCGGTTCGAGTCGTTTTCCGACGGCGTCTTCGCCTTTGCGATTACGTTGCTCGTTCTGGGTTTCGTCGTGCCGATGCGCGGCGTGGAAAAACTGACGAGCGATCACGAGCTCACCGTCGCAATACTGAAGCTCTGGCCGAATTTCATTGCCTACGTCTTGAGTTTCTCGGTCATCGGAATCATGTGGCAAAACCACCACGCGTTGTTTCGTACGGTGGATACGATCGATCGCAGAACCGTATTTTTGAACTTGCTTTTGCTCGCCGCCACAGTCCTCATCCCGTTTGCGACCAGCCTCCTGGGGATCTACCCGGCGATGCACGGTTCGACGTTTCTGTACGGAGCGGTGTTGACGCTTTGCTCCACCTGGTACAACGTATTGCTCGGTCACTTGGTTAAATCAGGCGCATTCCAGGAATCCGTTACCCAGGAGCGCATCGCGACCACCGTTCGCGCTTACCGCATCGGTTGGCTCACCTACGCATTTGCCATGCTGGTGGCGCTTGTGTTGCCGCTTGCGAGCTTCGCGCTCTACGTCCTGATCGCGGTGTATTATTTGGTGCCGCGCGGAATCGACGCGGATATTACGAAGTACGACCGTCAATCCGGCTGAATGAAAAAGCCATCTTCGTCTTGGCGAAAGATGGCTTTCATTTTGTGACGGTCGTAGAGCTTTTTAGATGTATGCGCACCGGCGGGCCGGATGTTAGTTGCCGGTCCCATCGCCGGAACGATAAGCGCCCGCAAGCGCTTCCTCTTCTTCTTCATGGCGAAGCACCTCCGCAGCACAGTATATCATGGGGCGACCCTTCGACAAAGGCAGGGTAACGTGCGTGAGTGCCCTTCGACAAGCTCAGGGTGACACTGTCTGCGAGCGCCCTTCGACGGGCTCAGGGTGACGCTGGGGTGGGCGTTAAGGAATAGCACATCAGATCGCGGCGGTAGTGATTCTCGATTCGTTCGAAGCGCATGTGCAAGAAGTTGGCGATCCCAATTGAGGCGGCGTTCTCCCGATCGATCAGCGCTACAATTCGCGCCAGTCCCTTGTCCTTGAAAGCGAACTGGGTCACTGCCGTGACCATCTCTCGGGCATAGCCCTGGTGCCAGTACGCTTTTGCGAGCAGCCAGCCGATTTCGATAACCTCCGGCTGGTCGGGGATGGGCTGCAGGCCGCACTCACCGATTACTCGCTCGTCGCTCCTGCGCTTGACCGCGAACAGGCCGTATCCCCGGCGGTCGATACCACCGTTCATCTTGTCGATGTATGCCTTCATGTTATCGCGCGATGCAACCCCTGAGGGAATGAAACGCATGACCTCCGGATCGCCGAACATCGCCGCGGCATCATCGATATCGCTTTCGTTCCAACGTTCGATTGTTAAGCGAGGCGTTTCGAGCGGTTTCACGGTTGGAGGTGCAGCAACTCTTTGACCCGGGCGACGGGCAACCCGTAAACCGTTACGCCCCGGCCCGTCATCGTGCGTGCTGAAAAAAGCGCGTCGTAGATGGCGTTTTCGGTCGCTTCGATCGTCGCTGCGTAGATTGCATTCATGCTCTCGTCCCGTTCGACGAGGCGGCCCTGGGGAGGGAGAATGTTGAGCCGCGCATCCCGCTTGTACACGTACGACGTACTGAACGCGAGAAACAAATCGCCGCTCCCGATTTGCGATGTAAGCCCCACCCGGCCCATTCCAAGTTCGATCCGCTTCGTTATGGCGATGAGTTGACGGTGGTCGAGCGGCGCGTTCGTGGCGACGATGACGATGATGCTTCCGTCGGATTGACGCCCGTGCGTCGGCAAGGAAAGTTGCCCTGTGCGCTTCGGGTAGACCGGCAGCAACTCGCCTTTCAGCGCGCGTCCCACATGCACGCCGTCAATCTGCAAAAGCTCGCGTGACGAACCGGTATTGTCATTCACGAGCGCGCCAACCGTATACCCGCCGAGATCTTTGGGCAACACGCGCGAAGCGGAACCAATACCCGCTTTAAATCCAAATGCCCGCATGCCCGTACCGGCTCCAACGCTGCCCCGCAGAAATTGTCCGCCCCTCATCCGGTCCAATAATGCGGTAATGTCGTCGGCATGCACGTGCCGGCCGCGAATATCGTTGAGCAATTGATCGTCGCATTCCGCAACGACCGGTAGGGGGACGTCGTCCCGCACGCCGATCTTCGGGTAGCGCCTCATCATCCAACTGATGACGCCGTCGTCGGCCCGTCCAATATCGAGCGTGTCCGTCAAGACGACCGGTGACTCGAGATAGCCCGCTTCGTTCACCCAGTGCGTTCCGGTCATTTCGCCGTTGCCGTTGAACGCTTGCGCCGCCGCGGCAACCTTGTTGTTCCAAGGATCGTCGTTCGCAACAATCGCCGTGGCACCGGTTCTTACATCGGAGCCTTCGACTTTTGTAAGGTGAGCGATGCGCACGCCGGGCACATCGGTGATGCCGTCATTCGGCCCGCTGGAATAATCGCCGAAGCGCAATCCGGCAGGCGAGGCAGATGCTGCTAAACAGCACAGTAAACTCAAGGCTGCCACAAACGCAATCCGCATTCGGGATTTAGTCGTCTAAAATTACGCCGTTCCTTCAATGCGAACGATGGTCTTAACGTGTATCGTAAAACCCCTCAGATTTACCGTACCGCTCCTTTTAACCGGCGCCCCGGCAGCTCGGCTTAAGACGTACGCGGGGGGTGAGCACACGCGCCGTTTTGAGGGCCTGACGGCCCATGATCGTCCGGCAGTCCTTTGGGGGCGAGCGTGTGGCCAACGCGCTTGGTCCCGAGCATCCCGCACGGTGGCAGGCACGTCCGCAGGGGCCACCTAACTTCCGATGGGTATCGACTCTTTACCGTGGGGGCAGCGCACTATTCTCACTCTTCCCGATCCGATAAAGTCCGCGCGCATTTTCAAGAATTTATCAAGAGGCGAACTGTACGAACACGCCCTGACGCGCGGCGAGGGAGTCCTCGGAATCGACGGACAGTTCATCGTGGAAACGTTGCCCCATACCGGCCGCTCTCCGAACGATAAGTTCTTTGTCCGCGAGCCGTCGAGCGAAGAGCACATCGACTGGGGAAAGACCAACAAAGCGATCGATCCGCAGGTCTTTGACGCACTATTCGATCGCGTTAGCGACTATTTGGCCGAGCGCGACGTCTTTTCGCTGGACGCGTACGTGGGTGCCGACGAGCGTTACCGCCTACCCGTGCGCGTGCTTACCGAATACGCGTGGCACAGTTTGTTCTCCCGCGACCTCTTTATTTTGCCCAAGAAATCTGCCGGCACGTTCGCACCGGAATTCACCGTCGTGGACGCCGCGCTCTTTCAAGCCGATCCTCTGCGAGACAGTATCAATTCATCCACGTTTATCTTGGTGAACTTCGCGCGCAAAATGATCTTGATCGGCGGTACGCGTTACGCCGGCGAAATCAAGAAGTCCGTCTTTACGCTCATGAACTACCTAATGCCGTTACGTAACGTGCTGCCGATGCATTGCTCGGCAAACGTCGGCGCAAACGGCGACGTCGCAATTTTCTTCGGCCTCTCGGGCACCGGTAAGACGACGCTCTCCGCCGACGCAAGCCGGCCGCTCATCGGCGACGACGAGCATGGGTGGTCGGTTGACGGCGTCTTCAATTTCGAGGGCGGCTGCTACGCAAAAGTCATTAAGCTCTCGCAATCCGCCGAGCCGGAAATCTGGGCCGCGTCGCACCGGTTCGGAACCGTCCTCGAAAACGTCGTATACGATCCGCATACGCGCGTGCTGGATCTGGATTCGCAAGCGAAGACCGAAAACACCCGCTCGGCCTACCCGATCGACTTTATTCCAAACGTCGTTCCCGGATCGCAAGCCGGCCATCCGAAAACGATCATCATGCTGACCGCGGATGCGTTCGGCGTGCTGCCGCCCATTTCGAAATTGACCAAAGAGCAAGCGATGTATCACTTCCTCTCGGGTTACACGGCCAAAGTCGCCGGTACGGAACGGGGCGTTACGGAACCGACTGCTACCTTCTCGGCGTGTTTCGGCGCACCGTTTATGGTGCATCATCCAACCGTGTACGCACATCTCCTCGGCGAGCGCATCGACGCGCACGAAGTCACGTGCTGGCTCGTCAACACCGGCTGGACCGGCGGAGCTTACGGCGTGGGCAAACGCATGTCGATCGCGCACACACGCGCTATGGTCAATGCTGCGCTCGAGGGACAACTCACCGGCGCGACGTTCGAAAAAGAACCCTTTTTCGGTTTAGCCATTCCAAGCGCCGTCCCGAACGTACCCGGCGACGTTCTCAATCCACGCAACGCATGGCCCGACAAACGGGCGTACGATGCG
>JALZBM010000099.1 GCA_030947385.1 Vulcanimicrobiota bacterium | reverse complement strand
TCCGACATATGCAACTCGCGACGAATCGACGCCCGGCAGTGAAATCAGCAAGTCGAGCGCACGTCTCAAATCGATGACCTGGGTTACTCCTTCCGAATAGTCCGTCTGAAAATTACGGATGTCCCTGAACCACACGTGCCCGTGCGTCAAGAAGGTCGACCAGTGGGCATCTAGGAGCACGCTAGTGACGCCACGACGACTCAGCGCGGCCGCATCCCTTTCGAATTCCGTATGATTGGTAGTTTTCCGATCACCTTCCCAATGTACGAAGAGAACGCCGGGAGCGATCTTTCGCGTTGGGACGGCGGGAGCGACGACTTCCGCCGTCAGCAAATGGTCTCCCGAACCGAAGGCGACAACTTTGTATGCGGTGGCCCCCGTGGTGTGCTTCGAAATCACGCGGGCGGTCAGGTCCGGTCGGTAGTTAAAGGTTGCTGCCGCTTGAGCGCGCGTTGATATCGGCGCGACGACCGTTACCAGGAGCATGATCGCTGCGGCCCAGTGAACAAATGCAGTGCGCGAGCCCGAGAAACTCTCTAGCTTCTCTTCGTAGTTATGCTCCACTTTTTTTCACGTTTCGATCATGCGCAGGTTTTCGAATGCCAGATGCGATTTCAAAGCCTGGCGACTTAACGCACCAATCTTATTGGCAACCCGAGCGTCATTCTGTGGCTCGCGGTCTCATCTCTCTTACGGCACGTGACATGAATGTGTCGCAGTCCCTGTTCCGCGCGGCGAAGCATTTCGAATCCGGGCGGATTGACGCCCCCGACGACATGCAACGTTGCGACGGTACGTTCATTGGCGCAAAGTCATCACGCCCACGGCCGTTTGGTGCTGATTGAATTCGTGCGACTCGTCAGGGGACTTACCTGTCGGTATGTGTCGCCGATATGACATCCCATAGGCAGCTCGCACGACCTTGAGAACGAAACAATCACGCCGACGTACTTCCAAACCGCGTTTTGGATGCGCGGCGCTATTTGCACGTTAATAAGGATGAATGTAATGACTAACAGACTTCGCAAAGGTCCGTTAGTGGGCATTGCGCTCATGCTGCTCGTAGCGTTTCTCCTCCAGGGAACATGGGCACTGGCGGGAACCACGGGCGGCCTGAGCGGTAGTGTTACGGACGACAAAGGTGCGCCTGTTTCGGGCGCAGCGATTACTGCGGCTTCGCCGTCAGCGTCGTCAACCACTCAGACGGATGCTTCAGGGCATTTTGTGTTCCTGTCGCTCTCTCCCGATACATATACTATTTCAATGACGAAGGCAGGCTACCAGTCTATCTCGCAGGCCGGCGTTTCGGTATTCGCAGACCAAACGCAGACTCTGTCGATTGCAACGCGGCCACAACTGAAGGAAATCGGTTCGGTAACGGCCCGCACATCAGGCGATTTGGTAAAATCTGGAACTACCAGCGACATTTACTCCGTCAATGCAGCGACTGCCGAAAAAGTATCGGCAATCGGTGGCGGCACAAATCTCAATAATGCTTATTCTGCGCTGGCGTCTCAGCCGGGCGTCACCGTCGGTTACGGCGGCATTGGCTGGGGCCAGACCGTGTTTATTCACGGTGCAAGCTACTCGCAGGTGGGATATGAGTTTGACGGCGTTCCGGTCAATCGCGCATTCGATAACTACAACGCCAACACACTGACTAACCTAGGACAACAAGAACTGCAAGTCGTGACCGGGGGCTCTGGAACAAGCTCTTCATCTGAAACCGTTGGCGGTTTTATCAACCAGGTTATCCGGACCGGAACCTATCCCGGCTTTGGGAACATCATTGCGGGTGTCGGCGGACCGAACTACTATCATCAGCTAAAAGGCGAAGTCGGCGGCGCGACTCCAAATCGGCTTTTCTCATACTACCTTGGTTTGCTTGGTTATGACCAAACTCAGCGCTATGGCGATCAATTCAACGGCGGTTCAGGATTGCCGAACACGATACCATTGACGAGCACTACTAGCACGTTTACGGCTAATTTTCCCGGTGCATTTCCATACTGCAACAAGGACGGAAGCGATCCGAACGCCGGATTCACGCAGAACCCCGCGAATCCGGGTGCGCTCGATCAAGGGTGCCTCGGCGGACCTTTTCCGTTCGTTTACGGCGCCGGAACGGGAGTTCTCCAGGATCGTGAAGCAATCGCGAACGTTCACATCGGAATTCCGCATAAACATGATCAAGGTCGCGATGATATCCAGCTCCTTTACAGCGGTTCATTTCTTCGGTCGATCGGCCTGGATAGTATTAATGATGCCGGCGGTCTAGGCTTCTTGAACGCAAATTTGTTCAATGTTGGCGCGCAGCCCGGAACCTTCAGCGGGATGCCATACGCCGACGGGGTTATTGCGGCACCGTCCGTTGGATTCGGCCAAGCCGTTCCAGTCGGAAGCGGGCCACTCCCAACCACAACGTACCTCTTCCCAAGCTCACCCACGAATCGCGTACCGTATTCAAACATCGACAACAATTTGCGCGATGCCGTCGGCAATGCTGCTCAGATCGTTAAACTCCAGTATCAAAAAAACATCGGATCGAATGCCTATCTGCGGGCTTACGGCTATACGTTTTACTCGGACTGGCTTCAAAACGGGCCCGTTTACGGAGCCTTTGCGGCGAACGCCCCTAACCTCTTAGTTGCTCCGGACTCCCGCGACTACGAGTTAATTACGCATACGCGAGGGGGCTCGCTGCAATTTGCAGACCAAATTAATTCGAAGAATCTGCTTCAAGCTACGGTCAATTATACTACCGCTAGCGTGTCACGCTACAATAATTTGACTTTTGGTACTCAGCCCACCACGGCGGCGACAAGCTTAACTGATGCCGCTGGGAATTGCTACAACTATAGAACGGGAGCGCTGACGAGTTGCTTCAGCGCTCGAGCGTCCGGTACGTTCATCGATCCGACGCGGACGTCAACATGCGCCCCGCCCTATGGAACGAGCACGGATCCGGCGGCTCCAGCCTGCGTCGGGCCGGGCCCAGGGCAATCGTTCGTTACTACGTTCCTCGGTCCTAACGGCACGCTGAATAAAATCACTCCCATCTTCACATCATACTCCCTCACCGATGAATTCAGGCCGAATGAAAAGCTGCTAATCAACGCCGGCGTGCGCCTGGAAAGCTTTAAGTACAACCTGCCGAGTTCGGATGGAGCCGATTACAAATTCTGGTTCCATGCTGCGCAGAACTCGTATTGTTACGATCCCGCGAACGGGAACGCGCCGGTCGTTGGCGCCAATCGTGCTTTCACTACGGCGCCGCTATTCGTCGGTCTGACGTGCCCCGTCTCGCAGATTTCCGGCCAACCGACGCTGCATCCGGACGGGCTAAACGGCGATATTCTCTACACAAACCACTCCCCCGCAAGCGTTACCAAAACGAAATTTGAGCCGCGTTTCGCGGGTACCTATACGCTTACTCCCGACAGCGTCGTTCGATTCTCCGTCGGGCGTTACGCCAATCCGGCTAATACGGCAACCTATCAATATCTCAATGCTTCGGCAAAGGGTGCGGCGACGTTTGACTTCCAAAATTTCTTTGGTTTGGGGTTCAATACTCCGTCCCACTCGAATATCGAGCCGACAGTCTCAACCAATGCGGATCTCTCATTCGAACACCGTGTAAAAGGCACCGACATCAGTTTCAAGCTGAGTCCGTATTATCGATACGTTACGGGGCAAACGCAGGACTTCTTCATCGGTCCGGGCTTTGTTTCCGCGATTCCAACCGGTAACGAACGGGCTTACGGCGTCGAGTTTCAAATCAACAAAGGCGATCCGAATCGCAACGGTCTCTCGGGTCAACTCTCGTACACGTACAATCATGCGAGAATGACCTTTACCGATCTGCAAAACGGCGTCAATCCGGTCGATCCAATCAACGGCCAGATCGACTCCTACAACGCGCTGACCGGTGCAGGTAATCGTTTCGGCGTGAAAGGCGCACCCTGCTACAACGGCGGCGTCGCCGATACAGCGGATTGCAATGTATCGGGGAGCAACATCACCGTTAGTCCCGCGGGACTTGCGGCGGGCGTTGTCATCAACCCCTATTACACGGCAAATGCGCAGCCCATTTTGGACCGCAAGGCCGCTTATCCGTTATACCAGTCGTTTCCAAATCCGCTCTCAAATCCGGGATTCCCGGACGGCCAAATGACAATCTTATGGCCGCAAGTGTTGGCGGGGTACTTGAACTACAAACACAATAAGCTCTCGATCACACCTAACTTTCAAATGATTGAGGGTTTTTCGGGAGGCGCGGGCGGCGGCGGCCAATACGGCTCTCCGTTGACCTCGACTGGGATCGACCCTCGTGTTTGCGCCGGGAATCAGGGTCAAGCCGGTGTGACGACCGTAAATCCGGGCTTGCCGAACTACATCACGTGTGGAAACTCAGGCTTGAATCTGGGCATCCTGAATATTCCGGATCCCTATACTGGGAAGTTCGACAGTGTCGGGCAGTTCCAGAATCCGTGGCTTCTGAATATCAATGCTCAGATCAAGTACGAACTCTCCAACAAGGTGACGGCGAATCTCGTTCTGGCCAACGTGTACAACCGTTGCTTTGGCCACGCGAACCTCCCCTGGGCGCAAGCATCGCCGCCCGGGCAAGCCATTTGCGGATACGATACGAATCTGCAATTCGTCGGCACGCAACCCGGAGCGGGATACTTCAACGGCGTATCGCCATCAGATCCGGCGAACGGCCCAACGCCGCTCTTCAATAAAAAACAGATCAACTATCCATACTCGCCATTAGCTGGACTCTTGCCCTTCTCCGCCTCGGTAACGGTGCAGTTCAAGATCTAGTTATCATGCCAAAAGGGATCCCGGTTCGGCCGGGGTCCCTTTTTCTTTCGGATGGAGTCATGAATTTCAAACCCCCGCTAATATTGCTGACAATTTTAGGAACAATCTTTCTGGTGGGACGAGCATCGGCGGCAGATTCCGCAATATCCTTGCCGGTACGGCATTTGGTGTACCGTTTCACGGTCGGCATCCAAAGCTCGATGACGACGCATGACTCAGGAATTAGCAATCAAAGTGATAATTCTGGCGGTGCACACCCCTTTCATGGAAGCGGCATCACGGACTATCAGGGCAACGCCGGGGATGAAGGCACGATTCTTGTAGACATCGCCGGACCGTCGGGCGACGGCGGCGTGGTCTTGAGCGTGAGCGAAAGCGCTCGAAACGCGCGTTCGTTGCCGGCGGCGACCTGCGTTGTTTATGGCGTCAGCCTTGCGGTAATCTGTTCGTCCGAATTTGTCAACACTGAAGAGATGGCCGTCGTACGTCTAGTCGGGGATAACTTTGTCGCTCGCGCATCGAGGCACCTCAGCAGTCATTGGGTTGTTCCCGGCAACATAAGCGGCGGCACCGAAACGAACGAGTTTACCGTTACCAACGTCCAAAATACGCAACTGTCGATCGGCGAGCAACGCGTCGATAAGGTGCGCGGCGCGCAAAATTTTGACGCGACCACAAACGGTACGATTGTGTACGACGTTTCGGCCGGCGTGCCGGTTGCCGTCCACGAAATGAACATCTGGCGGGACGCCGGAGGATCGCAAGGTCAAAATACGGTCCGCACGTTTACCGATCTGACCCTCGTAACGGATTCGAACGCGAAACGTTAAATTGCAGAAGCCCGGCTTGCCACGGCGGCCTTCAATTCGCGCGCTTCCGCGGCGTGCGAGCGATTCCCGGTAATGCTCGCCGACAATTCGAGCGCGATGGCGAGGTCCACCGGCAAAGCACCGTTTCTTAGATACGCAATGGCCGCTTCGATTTCCGCCGGCGGCGCCGTTGATATCGGACTGCGAGCAAGGTCGGTGTAAGCCAGCCCAATATAGTGGCTGTCATTGCGTTTTTCGAGTGATTCTAGCGCCTCGAGCGTTACCGACCGCGCTCTTTCAAAACTGCCGCAGCTTTGCAAGACGCTTGCTTCGCACAAAAGCGTAATCCCCGCCATAAAGGGAGCCAGGCCCTTACGCAATTCTCGAATTGCCGGAAGCAGGTCGAGCGCGCCGGTTGAGTTTTGCGCCTCGATCTCGATCCTCGTGTTCATGGTGTAGATGCGGCACAACTCGTCACCGGCCAAACATTCTTTCGCTAGGAGCAATGCGGCTCGCGCGGACCGCGCGCTCTGCCGATGATTGCCGGTCGAGCGCGCAATGATCGCTAGTGCCGCATTCGCCCAGACCTCCGCGCGGTCCAAGCCATGCCACTGCGCGAGGTGGAGGGCCTCTTCGGCCTCGCGCGCCCCGATCGTGATTTGATCCGGAATGGCAATCCGCGAAATTGCCGTGAACGCAAGATTTTCGGCCAACTCGCGCCGGGGCGGATCCGCAAATTCATAGAGCAATTCACGAGCTTGCATCAACACCGCAACGGACCGCTCCACTGATCCACTTTCCTGATGCTGCACGCCCAGGAATTGAAGATGGGCGATGATGCTGCGCTTATCCGCCGGTTTAAGCGTCGCGTAACGGCCCCCGTGCTTAGCAGCCAATTCAGCCAAGTTAATTGACTCGTGAAGAAAGCCCGTGCGGTACTCAAAAAATGACTTGGTCATGGCGACTTCCGCGAGCGAAACCGGGGAGAGTGCCGCCGTATCCGAGGCGGCCTGCTGCAGGTCATCGCGCGAACCGCGTTCGTCACCGCAATCGTAGCGAGCACGCGAACGAGTGGACAAGGTACGCGACCGAACGTCGGCATCTTGGGATGTTAGCAAAATCTCCCCGCAAAGCGCTTCGGAACGTTTGGGGAATCCCTTTTCTAAGAGATGCAAAGCACCGCCTAAGCGAGCGTAGGCATCGTCCCGCCGGTCATGCACGGCTAAGGTGGAAGCAGCTTCCTGCAGTGCGATGCCGATGCCGCGCAAGAGGTCATCGCGCCGGCGAAAAAACTGACGCAGAGAAATGCTTAAGGAACTTGCGACGGCCTTATAAGGCATGCCACCGAGAATGTCGTTGAAGACCTGCGCATTTTGCCGGCTCAGCGGTGCGCGCAGCCGCGCTGCCAGGCGCAGGCGGCAGTCAGCTCCGCTCGGGTCCAGACCTAATTGGCAAATAAAATCGCGCACGCGCGCAGAGGCCGGCGCTGTTTCACCGCGCAGAAATTGCACCGCCTCCGGAATCGCGCCGACATCCAACCCGCCGACTTGTCTTAGTGCCATACGTAGCCTCTCGTCACAATAATGACACACGATGGGGCAACGTGACTCTTCCGGCTATGACATCGATGTGACATCGGGCGGCCGTGCCATCCCGCTGCTGAGAACGTATCCAACACCGCGCACGGTGTGTAGTAGGCGCCGCTCGTCCGCGGTGTCGATTTTGCTGCGAAGGTTATGGATGTGGGTTCTCAAATTCGCAAGGCCGCATGCTCGATCGGGCCAGACCGCATCGAGCACCGCTTGCGGGCGAAGTACGGTTTCAGGGTGACGCAGGAATAGCTCGATGAGAACTCCCTCACAGGGACTCACGCTGCAGCAGCGGCTTGCGCGGAGGAGTAAACGCCGCTGCGGATCGTACGACAACTCATCAAATGTAAGTTCGGCGGCCCGTTCGGTAATAATGGGCGCGGATTGCGCCGGAAAATCGGAAAACCCGCGCGGTACGTCGACGACAACTTGCGCCCGGCTGATCTGACGCAAAATCGGGGCGAGGGCGATATCTTCCGTTAACCGCGCGGTGGAACTCACGAAGATGATGTGCGGATCCCATAGACAGATGCTTTCAACCACCGCCGGTCCGTCGCTAAGAGTGCGGACCGTGG
>JALZBM010000098.1 GCA_030947385.1 Vulcanimicrobiota bacterium | reverse complement strand
CAAAGCGCTCGTCGCGCGCGAGCGGCGACCCTTCGCCGGTAATCAGCAAATCCGGCGGCAGTTCGACCGGCAACTGATCCTCGGGAACCGGCACCTCGCCGTCCACATCGCAATAGACGATCGGAATTGGCGTTCCCCAATACCGCTGTCGCGAGATCAACCAGTCGCGAAAGCGAAAGTTGACGGTTTTTTCGCCGATTCCCATAACGGCTAGCCGCGTCGCGATCGCATCGCGGGCGCGATCGCTTTTCATGCCGTTAAAATCGTCGCTTGCAATGAGCCAGCCCTCATCGAGGTAAGCTTGCGCGAGCGGTGCATCAACCTCGCCGCGCCGCGGAACGATCACCTGGGGAATCGGCAATTTGTGTTTGCGCGCGAATTCGAAATCGCGCTGATCGTGCGCGGGAACGCCCATGACGGCGCCGGTGCCGTATTCGGCAAGCACGTAATTCGTCGCGAAGATCGGTACTTTTTCGTGCGAGAGCGGATTGATGGCGTACGCCCCCGTGAAAACGCCGAGTTTTTCCATCAACTGCGTGCGTTCCAATTCGGATTTGGATTTCAAGCCGGCGGCAAACGCTTCGATTTCTGCCCGGCGTTTTGGCGCAACGGTCATCAGGTCTTCAAGGAGCGGATGCTCGGCTGCAATCGCAAGGAACGAAACGCCGAACACCGTGTCGATGCGCGTAGTGAAGACCGGAATGCGCGCGTTCGAGTTCTCTACTCCGAATGAAAACGTGACGCCCTCGCTGCGTCCGATCCAATTGCGCTGCATCGTGCGGATGCGCTCGGGCCAACCGGACAATGTGTCGAGATCGTTTAAGAGCCGGTCGCCCATCGCAGTAATCTTCAAAAACCATTGCGAAAGATTGCGCCGCTCTACGGCCGACCCGCAGCGCCAACAGACTCCGCCCTCGGCCTGTTCGTTCGCGAGGACGGTTTGATCGACGGGGCACCAGTTGACCGACGCTTCGCGCTTGTAGGCCAAACCTTGGCCGTACATCTGCAAGAAGAGCCACTGGTTCCAGCGGTAATAATCGGGGTTGCACGTCGCAAATTCGCGCGACCAATCATAACTCGTCCCCATGAGGCGAATTTGGCGCTGCATGTTGACGATGTTGGACAAGGTCCACTCTGCCGGTGCGATGCCCCGCGCAATCGCAGCGTTTTCCGCAGGTAAGCCGAACGCGTCCCACCCCATCGGGTGCAAGACGTTGTTGCCTTGCATGCGCATCATGCGGGCAACGGCGTCACCGAGCGTGTAGTTTTTGGCATGTCCGACGTGCAGGTCGCCTGAGGGATAGGGCAACATCTCGCACACATAGTATTTGGGACGCGGATCGTCGTCGCGGGCGCGATAGAGCTGATCGCGCTCCCAGCGTTCCTGCCACTTGGGCTCGACCGCGCGAAAATCGTAGGCTGCCCGCTCGGGGGCAATCGGCTCGTTCATAAGAAGAAACATCATCGGGAATTTGGGGGCAGTTCCCTCTTTAACATACGGCGCGGCTGCGTGATTTGCACGTATGCACAACGTACGTTACGTCGTCATCGGTCTGATCGCCGCAGCGGTCATCGCAGCTTTCGTGCACGCGCCGTCCCGACCGGCCGCGGTGACGGTACAATCTTCCGTGCTGCCGCGAACCCCCGTGCATCGCCGGGCGCCCGTGCAAGACGGCATCGTCGTCTACGTGGCGGGCGCCGTCCGCCGTCCCGGGATCTATCATTTGCCGCCGGGCGTGCGCGCTGCCGATGCCGTCTCGAAAGCCGGTGGATTTCGGGCGGACGCGGATCAAGCCGGGGTCGATCTGGCGGAAGTTCTGTTTGACGGCGAGGAAATAGCCGCGCCGGTTGCCGGAACCCGCCGAATGGCGGTGCATGGAATTCGCCCGCCCGCGCGTGCGAAAAAGAGACCGAAACTCATCGCGCAACGCGCGCAGGAAGCGGTCGATCTCAACACTGCCGATGCAGACGCACTCGCACGCTTGCCCGGAATCGGTACTGAGATGGCCGAGCGGCTCATCAATTACAGAAAGATCAACGGTCCGTTTGCCAGTGTGGACGAACTCGCGGACGTCGCCGGAATGACGCCGCGCCGGATGGAGAGCGTGGCACCGTTCCTCGTGGTTAATCGCTAACGCCAGGTACGCCCCGCGCGCGCGCGAATTGCGACGGCAATGCCCGCACCGGCCACCCAGTGGCGCTCAACGCTCCCGGCTCTCATACGCGCAGGTCTCGCCGACTTTCGGCCGGAGGCGTTGATCGAGCGGCTGAATGGAAAATGGACGCCCACATCGAGCAGCGCGTGCCTGGAGCGAATCGAAAATGTAGCGTGCGGCATCCGCGACTTGGGGATCGGCGCGGGCGATCGCGTTGCGCTCATCGCTCCAAACAGCATCGACTGGATCGTTTGCGATGCCGGAATTTTGATGGCCGGATGCGTCGTCGTACCCGTCTTCCCGACGCAAGCGCTCGATCAGGTGCAATTCATTTTGCAGAATTCGCAAGCGAAGACGATTCTGGTCGACTCACTCGCCGCGGCGAACCGTTTAAAATCGATTCCCAATTTGCCGCCGGTCTACGTCTTCGATGACACCGGCGGCCGTTGCCTGCGCGAACTCGAAGAACGCGGTGCGGGGGTACGTGCGCAGCGCCCGGATGCGGCGGCAGTGTATGAAAGAAACATCGATGCCGACGACTTGGCGATCTTGATCTATACGTCGGGAACGACCGGATTACCCAAAGGCGTCATGCTATCCCACCACAATCTGGCGTTCGTCGTCGGATCGTCGTTCGACTACGGCTTCGGCGTCGTGCACCGAAACGATCCGGTCCTCTCCGTGCTGCCGTTTTCGCATATCTACGAGCACATGATTATCTACGGGTATATCAAAACGGGCGTGCGGTATCACATCTGCCACAGCCCCGAATCGCTGCTGGCCGATTTGCGCGACGTGCGCCCCGTTGCAATGACGTGCGTGCCCCGCATTTTTGAACGCATGCTCGCCGGCATTACGGGCAAGGCGCTTGCGGACGGCGGCGCAAAAGCCAGGCTCGTTCCGTGGGCGTTACGCGTGGGGCGCGAATACATGCGCGCCAAGACGCTCTCGAAGAGCGTGCCGCCCGCGTTGTCTGCGCAGTACTCGATTGCGCAAGCGCTCGTATTAAAAAAAATTCGTCCCATGATGGGAATGGACCACATTCGCGTCCTCGTCAGTGGTAGCGCTGCGCTGCATTTCGATACGGCGATGTCGTTTCTTGCGCTGGGCGTTACCATCATCGAAGGCTATGGCCCGACGGAATGTGCGCCCACGATCACCGTCAACCGCTTGCAAGACAATGTGTTCGGCTCGGTGGGCCGGCCGATACCGGGCGTCGAGATAAAACTGGCAGCGGACGGTGAAATCATGGCGCGCGGGCCGAACGTTATGCTCGGATACTATAAAGACCCGGCGGCCACGGCGGAAGTGATGGAAGACGGCTGGTATAAAACCGGCGACGTCGGTTCGCTCGACGAGCGAGGCTTTCTGCGCATAACGGACCGGAAAAAAGAACTCTTTAAAACCTCGGGCGGAAAGTTCATTGCGCCGGCTCGCATAGAGAGCGCTCTCAAACGTTCCGTGTATATCGGCCAAGCGATGGTCGTCGGCGAATCGCGCGCCTATCCGGCGGCCGTCGTTTCGCCTAATTGGGACCTCGTTCGTCAGACGCTCGGGGTGGATGCGTCGGTTTCCGTGGCGCAACTGGCCGGACGTCCGGACGTAGTCGATTTGATCGCGCACGAAGCGCGCGCGCAGACGGCCGACATGGCGAAGTTCGAACAGATCCGGTGCATCGTTGTCTTACCACGCGAATTGAGCGTCGAGGACGGCGAACTGTCGCCGACGTTAAAAATTAGACGGCGGGTCGTGGAGAAGAATTTTGCCGCCGAAATCGAGCATCTTTACGCAACCGCCGCTCCGCACCAAGCGAAATCGGCCTAACCGCTTGCCGGCCATAACGCATGAGGGGCACCGGGTAGACGAGGTCCTCAAAGGCCCAATTAAGAGCAAGACGCTGTTTCCGGTGTTGCTCTTGCATATGGTGAAAGTACAACCCGACCACGGCTACGGTTTGATGCAGCGCATCGACGCACTGTGCGGCGGCCTCGTCGCGGTCAACACAAATAAAATTTATCCGCTGCTGCGCCGTTTGGAAGAGCGGGGCTTTTTACAAGCAAAGTGGGATCATCCGACCAAACGCGCGCGCCGCATTTATCAGATTACGCCCGAAGGCGAAGCCCGCCTTACCCGTATCAAAGCGGGCATGCTGCCCTACCTCGATGTGATCGTCGATGCGGTCACCGATTTGAAACGTGAGCTATATGGCCCCATTCCTTGATCTCGTGCACGTGCGCGAGCGGCGCTGTGAGAAATGCGGTGAACCTCTAGCGCAGCCCGGTTCCCGTTCCTTCATCGTGGACGCCGGCGGCGACCCCGTCAATTTTGATGCGGAAGCACCGCCGCAAACGATGCGCGTCGCGTTGCGCTGCGCGAGTGGACACACCACCACGCTCGACGTTCCGCAAGACATTAGCGCCGAGGAGACGCTGATGACTCCCGATGACGCGCCGATCGCGGTCGACGCGCAGCTACTTCCTTAGCGCGTTCCAGCGCGCTAGCGCCGCCGCGAGTTTTCCTTTGTAAAGTGAGTAGGCGCGATGCATGTCCGGTGTCGGCGCGGCGTCCGCGCTTTCGATTTGCGCTTGCAGATCGCCGAGCGCACTTTGGATGAAGTGCAGCGTTCCGAGTCCCGTTTCGCTCGCGCCAAAATCTCCGCGTGCGCTAACGGGCGGACCGCCGGCGATGGCTTCGATGGCCTTTCGTTTGGCCGGATCCTTGGTTGCCTTGAGCAGCGCGGTGGCGGCCGCAAACGCCTTTTTCGCTTGAACTTGCAACGGCACGACTTGCGCAGCCAGCGCGTACTGCGCTTGCAAGTCCGCGTTACTTGCTCTTACGCGTGGATCTTTGCGCAGCAGGAGTGGTTGTGAATACGTCCGGCCGTTCGCAGCAAGGCGAATCGTGTAGTTTCCGGGTGGCGCGAGCGGTCCCGTTCCCTCGGCGTCAGCCCCGGCGTAATGAAAATCCCATAGAAAGCGGTGCATGCCTTGCGTGCCGGATAAAACGACCGGTTTTGCAAACCACGCCGGTGCGATGTCGACGCTTTTTGGATCGATAATTTTCGGTTTGTCCGTGCTTGCATATCGCCGCACGGTTCTGCCTTTCGGATCGCGCACTTCCAAACTCACGACGCCCGTTGCGTCGCTCTCCAGATAGTAGTCGAGCATGGCACCGGATTTGGGGTTTTCGCCTTGGGCGGTTTCCAGCGGCAACGGCGTTCCTTGATCGTTGAGATCCGCAATCCGCACGGCGGTAGCCGGTTTAAAGAGATGCACGGCGGTCAATTGCGCTGCGGCGAGTTCGCGCAGCGGCGCAACGTTGTCGAGCACCCAGAACGCGCGTCCGTGCGTAGCGATGACGAGATCGTCGTTGCGCGCGGAGATATCGCGCACGGATGCGTTGGGCAAGTTGAGTTGCAGCGGCTGCCACCCATCGCCTCCATTGAAAGAGACGAAAACGCCGTGTTCGGTACCGGCGTAGAGCAGGTTCGGCGTAAGGGGATCCTCCCGCACGACGTGCACGAAATCGCCGTCCGGAATACCCCGCACGACGTTCACCCACGTGCGCCCGCCGTCGCGTGTCCGGTAAATGTACGGCCGGTCGTCTTCAAGCCGGTTGCGCAGTACCGCCGCATACGCGGTTCCCACCGCATGCGCGGAGGCTTCAATTAAGCTGACCTTGCTCCAAGGCGTCAGCGCCGGCGGGGTGACGTCGCGCCAATGCTTGCCCTCGTCGCGAGTGAGTTGAATTTTGCCGTCGTCCGTTCCGGTCCAGATCATTCCACGTGTCAACGGCGAAGGTGCGATTGTGTAGATGACGCCGGGACGCGGCCCGGCGCTATTATCTTTTGCGGTATACGCGTCGAGATTTGCGGGAATTCCGGGACGGGGGCGCGTGAGATCCGGGCTCGCAATCGTCCAGGATTTGCCCTTGTCCGCGCTGCGAAAGAGCACTTGCGACCCGTAATATAAAACGTGCGGTTTTTGTTTAGAGAAGACGACGGGCAGCGTCCACGTATGGCGGTAAACGCCGGGATGGAGCAGTTCGGGTGAAATGGCGCGATCTTGTCCCGTGAGTTGATCGAATGCTTCAACCGTCGTGCCGAATAAAACGCGCGCATCCTCCGGATCGGGTGCAACGTACCCGCTCTCGCCGCCCGCGGCAATGGGGCGCCAGTCTCGCGTCCAAATGCCGAGATAATTGGTGCGGCTGGGCGTGCCGATTGCGCCGCTGTCTTGCTGCGCGCCGTAAATCCAATACGGGAATTGATTGTCGGTGGCGACGTGATAGAATTGTGCCGTCGGCTGGTTGTACCACGAACTCCACGTTTGCGCGCCGTTCAACGAAACGACGGCGCCTTGATCGCTTGCGAGGATCATGCGCGAACCATCGGTCGGATCGATCCACACGCCTTGATAATCGTCGCCGCCCGGAGCGCCTTTGATGGCGGTAAAGTCCGTTCCGCCGTTGGTGGACCGGTAGAAACACGTGTTTGAAACGTACACGGTGTCGGCGTTTTTCGGGTCGACGCTCACTTTTTCGAAATACCAGCCGCGTCCCCAGATGCGCGAGTCAGAATCGCGCAGTTTCCAGCTGGCGCCACCGTCGTCCGAGGCGTACAATCCGCCCTTGTCGGCGTCGACGATCGCGTAAACGCGCTGCGAATTTGACGGCGATACGGCAACGCCGATGTGTCCCAAAATACCCGCGGGAAGTCCGCTGGAAAGCTGATTCCAGGTCGTGCCGCCGTCGATGGATTTGTAGAGTCCGCTGCCGGGGCCGTTTGAGGGCGGATACACGCTCCACGGCGGACGCCGTGTTTGCCATAAACTTGCATAAAGAACGTTGCTATTGGCCGGATCCATCGCAAGATCGATCGCACCGGTGTCGGCGTCCTTATAAAGAACCTTGCTCCAGGTTGTGCCGCCGTCTTCGGAGCGGAATACTCCCCGCTCGGGATTCGGTCCGTACGCGTGACCGAGCGCTGCCGCGAAAACGCGGTTCGGATTTTTCGGATCGACCACAATCTTGCCGATCTGGCGCGTGCCGGTCAGACCGGCGTGCGTCCAATGCGCCCCCGCATCCACCGATTTGTACATTCCGTTGCCGTGCTGAATGTTATCGCGCATGTCGGCTTCGCCTGACCCGACGTACACGACGTTCGGATCGGAGGGAGCGACCGCAACCGCACCGATCGATGCGACCGGTTGTGAATCGAAGACCGGCTTCCACGTCTGTCCGGCGTCGATCGTTTTCCAAACGCCCCCGCCGACCGAACCAAAATAGAAGGTCGTGGCGTTGCCGGGAATACCGGTCACGGCAACAGTCCGGCCACCCCGAAACGGTCCGGCAAGCCGCCAGTGCATTCCGTCGTACATTTTGGCGCTCACCGCCGGGGCGGCGTCGCCGCGTGAAAATCCCGCGCTTATAAACGCAAATACAAAAAGAAAAAGACCCGCACGCAATCGCTTCATATGCGGGTCGCTTTTCTTAGCACGTTTGAGTCGCGCCTGTCGCGCCGGTTAGGTTACCATCCGCCGCCCGAATCGCCGCCTCCGCCACCGCCGCCGCCGGAATCACCGAATCCGCCACCGCTCCAGTCGCCGCCACCGCCACCGCCGCCGGCATCGCCCTGGCCCGCGTCGCTGGACCACCCGCC
>JALZBM010000287.1 GCA_030947385.1 Vulcanimicrobiota bacterium | reverse complement strand
AGGTACGGGTCAGCGGCAGCAGCTGTTTGCAACTTCGTATCCAACTGAGCGAGCCGAGCGCGCTTTTGTGCCATCGCCGCATTGAGATACTGCGCGAGTTGCTGGTACCGCGCCCCGGAGATCTGCCGATAGAATTGGCTCAATTCGGTCGCAACGGCATTGGCGCCATGAACCGCCGTACGGGGATGCAGATCTGTGAATGTGATGGGCACGACATTGACGCCCCATCCTGGAGTCTTGATGGTAATGCTGCCTTGCAGGCCAGAAATGGACTCGTTGGTTTTAAGGTCCTTTTGCACCGCCCCGAGCACCGACGTGCTTGTAGCGAGCGTCGGGATATCGACGTTGTTCATCGACGGATCGCGACCATTCTGCACACCGACGAGCATGACGGATGACGTGGCCTGATACGTTGTTGGAGTGATCATGAAGACGAACGCGGCAACAACCAGCCCGATGACCACAGCGGTAGCGACAACCATCCGGCGGCGCCATAAAATGTCCAATCCCGATTTAAAATCCATATCTATCCTTTATCCGACGCTAGCAAGTTCGCGTACCGGCTGCGGGACAGAACGCCCGACGCCGTTGTACTTTAGCCCAGCCGCGACGACGCGTTCCGGGTCCAAAAGGTTACGCCCGTCTACGACGAGCTTTTGTTTGATTCTCGAGCTGAGTTCTTTGAGACTGACATCCTTAAACTCGGGCCATTCTGTAAGGATTAAGAGCGCGTCGCAACTAGCCGCTTCAATCGCGCTGTTCACAATCGCGCACTCTTCTATCGGTACGGAGCGTACCGCCGGGTCGTAGGCGGCGACGGATGCACCTCTAGCGATCAGATCCGCAATTACGCGCATTGCCAGCGAGTCACGAACGTCGCTAGTACCGGCCTTGAACGCCAAGCCCCAGACGCCGATGTGCGCTCCCTCAAGCGATCCAAGCTCGCCGGCTAAAGTATCGACGATACGCTTGGGTTGAACATCGTTTACGCGGAGCACGGAGGAAAGAATCTCACCGCCCGTCCGAACTTTAGCTGCAGCGTTAACCATGCTCTTGACATCTTTTTCAAAGCATGGTCCGCCGAAGCCGATACCGGGAGCAAGAAAAGCCTCGCCGATTCGCTTATCGTAGCCGATCCCGCGCAGAACCTCGTCAGAATCGGCGCCGACCTCCGCACAAAAATTCGCTACTTCGTTCGCGAAACTAATTTTCATTGCAAGGAAGGCGTTCGACCAGCCTTTGATCAGCTCGGCGTTTACGCGGCTTGTGAAAAGAATCGGCCGTTCGAGGCGCTCAAATAGCTTCGCATAGTGAATGCGAGCCGCATAATCGTCGCCGCCAATTACGATGCGGTCCGGGTTAAGGAAGTCCGGCACAGCCGAACCTTCACGTAGGAACTCCGGAGCGTAGAGAACCGGGCAACGATCTCGTAGCGCTCTTGCAACTTCGTCGCTTGTGCCGGGCGGCACGGTCGAACGAATCACGACAACGGTAGAGGCCGGAACGTCACTTGCAAGAATGGCGTCAACCACCGCGTGCAATCCGCTTAGGTCCGCCGCTCCGTCCGCGCCTGCGGGAGTACCGACGGCGATCAAAATGATACCGGCTTGAGCTATGGCAGTCTCAAAACTATCCACGAACGAAATTCGCTGCGACGCCAGATGCTTTTGAAGAAGCTCATTGATGCCGTCTTCTTGGTACGGCGTAATGCCAGCGCGCAGCCCGGCGATGCGGTCCGGAAGAATGTCGTATCCGATGACGTTCCACCCGAGTTCCGCAAGCCCGAGTCCGGAGGCCATGCCCACGTAACCCGTCCCGATGAGACAAACCTTATTGCGCACTAATAAGCTCCATGTCCGGAAAATACAGCAGTAAACGTTTTCGCGAGAAGTGCACCATCCAGCACAGGCGATGCGCTTTGAATATATTCCAAATCGATCAATGTAGCTTCCGGTTTATTAAGCGGCACCTGCTGGCGGCAGCGGACTTGCCAGAGTCCCGTTATGCCGGGATGGACGAGGTGGCGCATGTGTTGCCAGTCCTTGTATTCGTTGACGATGAACGGCATCTCCGGGCGAGGCCCTACCAGGTGCATATCGCCGCGCAGCACGTTTAGGAGTTGCGGCATTTCATCGATCGACGTTTTCCTTAAGATGCGTCCAACGCGGGTCAAGCGTGAATCGCCTTCCCCCGTCGGTGAAACAGCGTCCTTGCATTGCTCTTTACGCATCGTGCGCAATTTGTGCATGAGGAACGTGCGTTCAAATCGGCCCACCCGGCGTTGTGAAAAGAATACGGGAAAACCGTCTTCTAGGGCGACCGCAATTGCTGCTATACAAATGATCGGCGCTGCGACCACCGCAGCCACCAGGCCACAGAGGAGATTTAGCGCGCGGATGATGCGGAATTGCCCTTGATTCTGTCGGTACACGAACTGAACGGATTGCATTGTTAGTGGCGGCGCAGTACTGGGAGCAAGCGCAGAGGAATGAGCAGATCTTGGAACAGACCGCGATAGTCGATCGCGTGCCCTTCTGGGACGAATACCATGTCGCCGTCTTCGAGGGCTGGGTTTTGCGACAGGTTTCCGTGCGTTAGCGCCGTGATATCAAACGTCTTAGTGGTGCCGCGATGGATTACCTGAACCTTGCGAAGGTCGGCCCACTTTGTCGGAGCGCCGGCGTAATAGATTGCACTGACTAAGGTGTAATCCGTCTTAAGTGTGATTTCGCCGGGAGACCCCACCAGCCCGAGCACGTTGATATGTGCGACCGCCGGCACAACGAGCGAATCGCCGTTCTGCGGAGTTGTTTGAAATTCCGGACTGCCCTGGGAAATCTGCGTACGG
>JALZBM010000017.1:14425-18301 GCA_030947385.1 Vulcanimicrobiota bacterium | reverse complement strand
CAAACGGACCATAGTGGCAACCGAAGGGGCAGAGGGCGGGATCCGTGTCGTTCCAAACATCTTCCGATTGATACGCACCGGCATCGCTCATGAAGAGGTTGGTTCCGCCGACTGCGGTGACAAGCGGATCGGAAGACGGATAGTTGGCTACCGCAGTTCCGGTACCGAAGCTCGCACCCGTATCACCCGTGCTGGCGACCGATGTGATGCGCGCCTCGCGCGCTTCCTGGAAGACCACGTCGCCGTGCTTCAAGTATTTATTGTTGGAGCCGCCCGAGATGGCTTGCTCCGGAGCACCGTAACTCATCGACATAACGCTGCCGAGGTGGTTTTCAACGGCATAGGTCTCTGCCGCGTCGATGTCTACGCTGCTGTTCGTTTTTGCAATGACGAGATCGATGGTGGCAGCCGGGGCAATTGCATGCGCCCATTCCACATCTAGCGACGTCTCGCCGGCCCAACCGTTGCTGGCGCCGGCCGGGGGTCCGGAGGGATAGATGATGTTAAACGTGGGGTCCGGCAAGTGAAAATAAGCGTCGAAATATTTAAGATCGCGGTTAATCGTCGGGCTCCCGTAAGCGTCGACGATGACAATCGTCTGGCCCGCGCCGTTGAGCGCGCTCGGTACGTTGTAAGCCGAGCGAATTTCTGCGGGGGTATAGCAGGCGAGACCGTAAATGCCCACACACACGGAAGGCGGCGGCAGCGCATTAGCCGATTCGTCCGTTGCATTCATCGGTTTGAGAATCGGCTTGACGTTGTACTGAAAATCACTGGTGTCGATGCTGGACTTCGACTTACCGCTGTCGAGAAAACGGGTTCCGGTCGTGAAGCTTTGGGTCGAGCTTCCCGCGCCGCGCGCGTCCGATGCGCCTGGGATCGAGGGGGTGAGTCCACTTGTGTTCTTGGCGCAGGCCGCGAAAAGCGATGCTGCGGCAAATAATGCGAGCGCTCTAGTTGTAGAACGCAAAGAGAGACTGGGCAGCAAAAGAAAAAACCTCCACGTCCTACGCACAGCGCTTTGCAAGACGCCAAGAGCCCGTAGCGCGGTAACGTCCTACGACTATAGCGCAGACACCGGTATGGCTCCTCTTGCTCTGCTCATCCACTAACCGCTAGTCAGCCGAATGAGACCGCAAGACTCCGATGGCGCTTGGCCGTTCGCGCCGCTATGTTAGGTGCATGACAACCACTCTTCATCCAAATGCCTCATCTGTGTCCCTGGCATACGTCCCGATCTCCCACGATATTGCCGAGCGGGCGCGCCGAACGCGCAGAGACGACTTCGGACACGCTCTCGATATCCGCAAAGAATTCGGCCCTTGCCGTGTCTGCCTGCGCGTATCGACCGAGCCTGAGGACTTTCTTCTCATGTCTTACCGGCCGCTGCGCGATAGCGGTCCGTATGCGGAAATCGGGCCGGTCTTTATCCACGCGCGCGAATGCGCGCCGTATGCAACGCCCGAGATTTTTCCCGCAGACTTCGCATGTCGCGATCTCGTGTTGCGTGCGTATAACGCGGCCGGCGAGATTGTCGATGCGGCAGTGGCAAAGGCCGGCGAACACCGGGCACTCGCCGCAAGTTTTTTAAGTGACCCGCACATTGAAGAAGTGCACGTTCGCCACACGTCCTACACGTGCTACGACTTCAAGATCCTCCGTATGTAGAGGAATGCGCGAACCATCCTTAAGGTGTTGTGGGAGATTTGTTCGAATTGAGCGTACGATAGCGTACGGCATGTACGTCGCGCGTCCGTGCTGTTTGGTTCAATCCCGGCCCGCGAGGCATTATTTTGGACACGAAGACGGTTCGCGCGTTGTCAATCAATGACGTCGAAGATTGCCTCGCGGTCGCGGAAGACCGTGCGTGGGAGACGACGCGTACGCAGTGGGCGTCGCTGCTGCGTTTTGGCCGCGGTTACGGTTTCGACGAAGGCGGGCAGCTCTGCGGGACCGTCACCATTTTTGCCTATGAGGACTTCGCGTTCGTCGGCATGTTGCTGGTTCGCAAACGCGCCGAAGGGCTGGGTTGGGGACGGCGACTCGTTGAGTTCGGGCTTGCCGGCACAGGTGGTTTGCCCGCAGCGCTATTTGCAACCGAACTCGGACGTCCGCTCTATGAAAAAATCGGATTTACCGAGCGCGAGCTGATCGCCATACACGCCGGTATGTGGAGCGGACCGCGCAAAACGCAAGTGCCGGTTTACGCATCGAACGATTTGACTATAGCGCAAATCGACGGCATAACTCGTGCCGATGCGCTCGCCACCGGGACGCCGAGACCTCAGCTCATTGCCATGTTGCTCGCAACTCCCGCGCGGGTTGCCCTCGATGCCGGTGCCGACGCACTATCGTACGCAATCGCGCGCGAACGGGACGGGAAAACAACAATCGGCCCGGTTGTTGCCGCTGACGGCGACACGGCCTTGGCGTTGATCGCGTCGCTTGCGGAAAAGACGAATGCTCCTTTGCGGGTTCAACTCTTCGCAGACAAGGTGCGCCTTCGCGAACGGCTGCGCGAATGTGGACTTGCTTGCGTTAAGGAGTTACCGCTGCTGACCCGCGGTGCCGTCCCGCTTCCCGGTCCCACTTGGTATGGCATCGCAACCAAGGCGACCGGATAATGCAGAGCGCCGAGAATCAGTGACGCCCCGACGCGCGATGGATGAAGTGGCGAATTTTCCTCGCCGTACGCCTGACGCCGCGCTTGAAGCGCTTCGCGGATGTTTTCTCGAGCAGCTTCGCATGCACGCCGGGCTTCGCCGCTTGCATGCTTGCCGTGCCGGGAAGGGCGGCCGCCAGCAGAATAGCGGCGCACAAGGCCGCTTTGATGTGCAGGGTTTTCGTCATGCTGACATTATCGGCAACATTGAACCGAAAAGACAACTCTTTACCGCGGCAAAGCGGGCAAACGGTGCATTCAAATGATTGCCGTCCTTTTTTTCACTGCGCGCCTACGCGCGCGGGCTAAAGACCAAGACCTCGCGAGCCGGCCATGTCGCACGCTCGATCGCTTCGGAGCCGTCCGCAAGACGGGCGTAAAAGCCGCTCGACTCATCGCCGCTCAAGTTAAGAGCGGCGTCGATTCGAGTGCATCCAAACGCGTCCGGGTATTGCACAAGAGCGTCTGCTAGATGATACAACGTCACCTCCGAGGTTATTGCGACGATGACGGTTTCGCCGCTTTGCGCTACAAACGTCCGCCGCGCGAGACTCCCTTCCTCACTGTGCATGCCCATTTTTCCGCCCGCGTCGACGAGCGCGGGGTGTCCCTGGACCGCAAAAGCCGCACTCTTCGCCTCATCGGTCGGCACGATCGCCAGTACTCCATTGCGGTCGATATCGATTGCCGTGGAATAGTCCGCTCGAGCGTTACTGAGCGTCTTGCCTTCGAGAACTAAAAGCCCATCTGGAACAAACCGGTCAAAATCAAAGAACCCGCCATTGACGACGACGGACGCGCGGCTCGCTCTGGCGACATCGACCACTGCTGAGTACGCACGCTTACGGTTTCGCAACTCAACAATCTTTGCACCGAAGGATTCACGCGGCAGCAAGGCTGCCAGACACTTCACGGGGACGACGCCGCGTTCCGGCGCAAAGCGGAGCGTGCGCAATTCTCCGCTGTGGCCCAAATCGGCGCTCGCCACTAGGCTGTAAGGCGGCGCATACATTTGCGCAAATGCGCCGGACGGACGACTCGCCAAAACAAGGCCGCAACCCGCTACACCACCGACGAACGCTTTTCGCGAGGACATTTTGATAACGATTTTCTGCTGCGGCGTTTTACTCACCTACTAAGCAACCCCGCGTTCGTTGACGAAAGAGGGCCCTTTGAGCTACCGTAAGAGCCCCGCTTGTCTTTTGGCTGCGGCA
>JALZBM010000017.1:0-14415 GCA_030947385.1 Vulcanimicrobiota bacterium | reverse complement strand
AAGCCCGCTCTTTTAGCAGTTGCTGCTCTGATGATCGCTGGATTCATCGCGATAAGCGCCGTAGTTTACAAATACCGCGCCGAAGCGTCGTACGTTGCCGATGTGCCGGTACGGATTCCGGCCGCTGCTAGCGCCATAAGACAAATCGCGGTGCCGGCCGTGACGCCGACCCCCATCGTTATAATCCGTTATGTCACACGCCGCGAACCGGTTAACGCCGCTCCTGCACTGAGTCCGTTCCCCCTCGCAACGGGAGTGCCGGGGGCAAGCGCATCAGCAACACCTGCTACAACAGCACATCCAGGGGTCGTGCGCTCGAAACGGGTTGAAGAAACCCCCGGTGCACCCGAAATTCCATTCGTCGCAAAATCGCTCGCCCAGTCATACTCCAGGGTCGAAGCACCCGTTGTGGCTTTGCCCGAGGCCGCCGAGCCGCGCGTCAACTTCACCGCCATGCCCGCTCCCTCCGTCTCGCCGTCACTCACTCCGGTCTCAGTAGCGCACCTCGCGCCGGCTCCTAAAAAGCGCACGATTTGGAAACACTCCGGGATTTTCGGGCACCCTTAGTTTTGCGTCGCCAGGGCACGGATAATTACGCCCGATCCCCTGCCGTTGCGCCTGTTCAAAAGGTCATTTCAGGATATGAAACTGCCCTTCTGCTGCCATAATGCCGGAAGAGCAATACAATCGCGGAATTTCGTTCGCCTTCCGCCGTATAGCGAATTCAAGGGCGCGTTTCTTCCGCATCTCTTTCTCTATTCTACACTCACGGCAATCGTCTGCGCGCTTTTTTGGGTCGCACTTTGCAAACTGGGAGTGCTCGCTGCACCTCCATTGGCCAGCGGAACTGAAGCCTTGCGCTGGGGGTCGTTGGGCGGGATCATCAGTGCTGTGGTAGCGCTCGGAGCTTTGTATCTTCTCAATCCGCGCGGAGCACTGCATTGGATCGGGTTTGATGTATGGAAACTAGCGGGCAACTTTTTCTCAAACTTCTACGAGGAATTTATCTATCGGGGTTTTCTGTTGGTTGCATTGACCGCGCTATTTGGCTTTTGGCCGGCGGCCGTCGCTAGCAGCGCGCTGTTCGGTTTTTCGCACGCGCAATATCCCATGCCGCTTCAGGTGCTTGTATCGCTACTGGGCTTCTTTTGGTGCTGGATACTGCGTAAGGCAAAGACGCTTTGGGCGCAATACACGTCACATATGGTCCTCGATATCGTCGTCGATGCCGTGTTTACGTGACGCCCGGTTTCTCTTGCGATTTCAGCCACTCTATCGTGCGTTCGAAGAAACCAGGGACGGTAATCCATGTGCCGGTCTGCTTTAATGCTCGCTCCATGCACACGTGACACTCAACTGATTCGACAACGGGCTGCAATCCGTGTCCGGCATTGGGGAAGATTATGAAGTCCGCATGCCTGTTGCCGGCTCGCGCGTATGCTAGCATCAAATTGGAGGCGCTCTCGTCTGAGGGTCCGAGTGAGTCCTTATATCCGAATATGTATAAGACGGGAACCTTAACGCGCCCCACGTCTGAAATTGGATCGTAGACACCCGCCTCCATCGCTGCTCTGAGCCCTGGGTCCAATGTATCCACATCTGGAATCGCACGAGTAAAATGTAGCCGCGAAAACCATGGACGTCCGGACATCTGTATGGCCATACCTTCAGCCGCCTGTTTTCCTAGTCCGGTTCCGTAATATGCCCACAAAACACGTCGGTATTGCTCGATTTCCCGAACATCCTCAGGACTGTAACCGCTGTTTAGAAGCTCGCTTCCGCTTGCGAAAATATTTTGCCGCGAAATAGCGATGCCGCCTCCTGAAACACCGATGACGAATGCAACATCGCTGGAAAGCGTAGCCATTACCGGGCCCACATACGCACCTTGGCTAATCCCCCACACGCCGATCCGCCGTGCATCGATTCCCGAATGCGCCTGCATCGCATGAATTGCCGCGATGCCGTCAAGGGCGAGGGATTCAAGAGAAGCAAAGTGCGAAAATTTCCCGCCGGATTCTCCGACTCCGCGCTTATCGTAAGCAAACACATCGAAGCCTGCAGCTGTAAACCTCGCCGCCGCAGTATTAAAAGTAGGATTGGTGCGGGGCTCTTCGCCGGATCCGTGAAGCAGCACGATCGCTGGGTGCAGGCCAGGTCCGGGCGCGGAATACAACGTGCCGACCAACCGTGCGTCGCCTGAAATGAAACGAATAACCTCAGACGCGCGAGCGCTCGAACCGCCCAACGCGATGAGGGTAATCGTCATAAGGCACCAAAAAAATTGCTGCATGCTCGCCTCCGCTAGCCCGCCTTTGGGACGTCATTGCAAAAATCCTTAACCCGCTCAAGGCTTGACATACACGCGTCACATTTATTTGCACGTTCATGCAGTTCAAATACTAGGAAACGACCGGATGGCATATATGCGGCACATAAAGGGTTCAATATGCGCACGATTTTCGTATATAATCCATAGATGCAACCTAAAGACTTCGACACTCGAAAATGGCGTGTCGCCGTTATCGAGAGCAGCGCCCCGCTATTCGGAGTTATGCATGGGGCACTTGGCGCCTCGCCTCGCGTGTCGATTCGTGCGCTGGCTGACGGACCCAAGGTCGTCGAACGCGTTTGCGCATGGGATCCCGACATCATCTTCGTGAGTTCAACGGCTACCTTAACAAAGGGAATCGCGCTTGCGCCGATCCTGCGCCAAATCAGTCGCGCGCAAGTGATCATCGATGTGCCCGGCCAGCCATCCGGCATTCCATCCATCGAAGGGCCCGGTGTGGAGAACCATCAGCGACTCTCACTTGAGGACTTGCGTTACGATCCGGAACGCCGGCTCGTCGAACGTGGAAACCGGGTCGCCACGGTCACGCGGCGAGAGGGAATGTTGCTGGAGCTTTTGTTGCGGAATGCAGAAGTGGTATTGACGCCGCAGCAACTTTCCGAGGCGGTATGGGGCGGCGTGCACCACGACTTCGCAAATCTGCGCACGCATTTGCACAATATGCGAGCGAAGGTCGATGCCCCTAGCGAACGTCGCCTGCTACACACGGTTCGTGGCACCGGTTACGTGTTAAGTAAAGACATGCCGCAGAGCGTTCGAGCGTAGCGCTCTGCCATGGCATAAAAATGGCAGAAAAAAATTACCAATAGCATTTTTGGATTACGGCGGCGAGTGCGCCGTTAGCGTATCGATTCACAGGTCGCACGAGTACCGGTAAGAACGTCTTTAACGAGCAGTTGCGCACGTTGATATCTGCGGGCTTGCGTTATTTGCATATCAACCAGCAAAAGGATTACCAGCATGCTAAAATCAGGGCTTTTACGTCCGGTTGTGGTCTTGCTGCTTATCGTTGCGGTTTTCTGCCAGGGAACATGGGCACTGGCGGGCACAACCGGACAACTAAGTGGCGTAGTTACCGAATCCGGAACGGCGACGCCGGTCGCCAACGGACAAGTTACGGCTTCGAGCCCCTCTCAACAGGTTTCGACACAAACCGATGCAACGGGACATTTCACTTTCGCTTCACTTGCGCCCGACACGTACGACGTTTCGGTGACAAAAGTTGGTTACAAAAGAACCTCGCAAGGGGGCATCTCCGTTTTTGCCGATCAACAGCAAACACTTGCCCTCACCGTATTCAAAGAGACCCTCACCGAAATCGGCACGGTGTCGTCTCGCGTTTCGAGCGATCTCGTTAAAGCGGGAACGACGGCCGACGTCTACTCGGTCAATGCAGCGATGCAAGACAAGGTGTCGGCACTCGGAGGCGGCGGCAGCTTAAACTCCGCGTACTCAGCAATTGCGAGCGTGCCGGGTGCGTTTGTTCCGCTCGGTCAAACCGGGTACTTTCAAACCGTTCACATTCGTGGCGGCGACTACGATCAAGTCGGGTACGAACTCGACGGCGTACCCGTCAATCGCTCGTTTGACAATTACCCGTCCGGCGCGGCCAGTTCGCTCGGACAGCAAGAACTTCAAGTCTACACCGGCGCATCGCCGGCGACTTCGGAAGGCCAGGGGCTTGCGGGTTACATCAATCAAGTCATCCGCACGGGGACCTATCCGGGATTCGGCTCGCTGGATTTTGGAATCGGCGCTCCCGAGTTCTATCATAAAATCGCGGGTCAGGCGGGTGGTGCAACGCCAAATCGTAACTTCTCGTACTACATTGGTCTGGGCGGTTACAATCAAGAGTTCCGCTATGTCGACCGGCAAAATGCCAGTTCTTATTCGGACTTGTCGGCACCGGCAGCGCAGCTAGCCGACCCCACGGCGGACCCGGCTACCGGAATATGTTCCAACGCGCAATCGGCGTTTAGCTCGTGTTACGCCAACGTCATCAACAACGGCGGTGGACCCGGCCCCGGCGGCTACCAGCTCTTCCCCTATCAATACGGCGCGCTCAGCGGCATTGCCGATCGCGACGTGGTCGCGAACATTCATGTCGCCATACCGCACCGCAACAATAGCGGCAAAGACGACATTCAACTTCTCTACGACAGCGGCTATTTGCATAATACGTTCTATTCATCGACGAACGACGCCGGTGGTCCGGGATTCTACGGCGGCGCGCCTCCGGCATTTGCGGACGGTTTCTCGTACAGCGGTGCACCGGGCGTGGCTCTGCCCGCGAACTACTCTAATCTCATCTCAAACTATTTGTACCCAAGCTCGCCGTCGGCGCGAGCGTACGGTGCGACGATTCCATTAAACGCACGCGACGTTTTCCACAACACGCAAGGCGTGGTAAAGCTCTCGTATCAGAAGAATTTCTCGAGTGAGGCCTTTTTGCGGGTTTACGGTTACTCGTACTATTCCGATTGGCTCAATTACGGACCCAACGGCGCTAACCTCACCTATATAGGAACCGGTGCTTCGCCGGACTACGAACTGAACGCGCACACGCGCGGCGTAAGCGCGCAATTTACGGATCAAATCAATTCTAAAAACCTCTTCACGGTTCAGGGGTCATACGTCAATTCCACCACACTTCGCGACAACAACACGCAGATGTTCAATGGGAGCGGCAAGCGTTCGCGTTTCGCCGTTCTTACGGATCCTGCAGCCATCAACAATCCGAGCAGTCCAAACTACGGAATCTGCTATGCGTACAATGGTCCGGGCGCAGCGACGCCCGCGAGCTGTGACTCGACCGCTCCGGGAAGTATCCGCGGTACGTACCTCAGTTATGGCTGCGCGCAAACCGCAACCTGCGCCGTCTCTCCGGCAACGGCTTCGAGCGCTAACTGTGGCAGCGGACCCTGCACCTATTACGTTGACGAAAACGGTCTCTACGCGACATACAATACCGTCAAGCCAACGTTCTCTGCACTATCAATGACCGACAACTTCCGGCCCTCGGACCGGTTGCTGGTCAACTTCGGTCTTCGCCAGGACACGTATACATTCGAAGGATCCAGTACGAGCCCGCAAGACCCGGCACGGCAATTCTTCTTCGCGGCGTTCAATAAGGAAAATTGTCAAAACACACAGACCGGAGCGCCCGCAAGCCGCTACAATCTCGGGATTGCGCCCGGAACCCCGTGCTCGACCGCGGGCGCGCAATACCGGGATCTCTCGGCCGCGAACGGCAATCAATTGCTTAACGCATCCGGGCAAAAAAGCTCGTACAATGTCTTCCAGCCGCGCTTCGGCGGAACGTACACGTTCAATCCAGACACGGTCGTGCGCTTTAGCGCCGGCAAGTATGCCGAACCGCCCAACGCAGCCTTCGAACAATACAATACGTTACAAGAAAACCTACCGGCGCTCTTGGGCGGTGCATTCTACAAGTTCGGCTTCTTCACGCCGGGACACGCGGTAACCCCGCCAATCTCATACAACTATGACCTCTCGCTGGAAAAACACCTCAAAGGCACGGACTGGTCGTTTAAGATAACGCCGTTCTTGCGCAAGACCAAGGGCCAAATCCAGCAATTCTTTCTCGATCAAGCAACGGCGTTTAGTTCGGGCTTGAATGTTGGACGGCAAACCTCCGAAGGCGTGGAATTCCAACTCAACAAAGGCGATTTCAGCCGCAACGGCCTCGCGGGTTCGCTTGCGTTTACTTACACGAATAGCTTCATTCAATACGACACACTCTCAAACGGTACCAGCGTCGTGTCGGGCATCAACGCCGACGTGAAGGCATACGACGCCTACACCAAAGGGTGCGCCGCAACGTACCTCGCTGCAGCCGGCGCAAGCCCGGCGTCAAACTCCAATCCGCAGTGCGGAGTTCTGCCTGGCGGGGCAAATTCAGCACCGTGTTTTACCGCCACACCGCTCGGTACACCCGCGGCTGCGGGAATACCGGATCCAACGTGCGCTCCCGGCGACATCGGAAACCCCTACTGGAACGCACCGATTGCGACGGGCCTCGATCCCGCTGCAAAATATCCAACCTACGGGTTGTTTCCGGGACCAATCGGATCGTCGGCCCAGGCGTTCGGCGCTCCATTCCTCGCCACGCTTATCTTAAACTACAAGCACGATCGCTTCACGCTAACGCCGTCAATGCAATTCCAAGGCGGAGCACGTTACGGCGCGCCGGAAACGACTCCGGGGATCGACCCCGGCGCCGGGTGTTCGCCCCTGGCGGTGCAACCGCCAAGCGACACGCGATCGGGCTACGTGAACCCCGGACCGGCGTATGATGCAACGACTTGCAACAGCGTCCTCAATGCAATTCCCAACATCTACACCGGTAAATTCGACACGCTTGGAACGTTCCGCCAGCCATCGCAGATCAACGTGAACGTACAAGTCGCCTATGCGGCCTCCAACCGCGTCTCATTCGTCGGAACGTTCGCAAACCTCGTCAATCGTTGTTTCGGAGGAAGTTCGGCGCCGGGGACGCTGAACGACGGCAACGTCTGCAGTTATGGAACGATCAATAATGCGGGCGCATTCGCACCGGTCGGAAACGTCTATAATCCGGGCACGCCGATCCAGCGCCTCGTGCGCTATCCGTATGGCGCCTATCTCGCATCCGTAAACGACAATACCAGCTCGATAAAGACGCCGTTCAACTTTTTCCTTGAGGCCAGGATCAAGTTGTAGCGGCCCATTACCGTTTCGGGCACGAGGGCGGCACTGCGACAGGCAGAGCCGCCTTCTTTTTTTTGCAAATGCGTCATTGCGGGCCACGTTGAATCGTTGAAGTCACCATGATTCGCGTTGTGGGCAGAATGGCGGCGGCTGCTTTGATTGCAGGCTGCTTCTTCGCGCCGTGCGCTTCGGGTGCACAAGGCACAGCTATATCGACCGAATTGTTGACGACAAACCGGCTGTTCCTCGACCGCTTCGACGACGTCGCCCGCGCGGGAGGCCGCAATCTTGCCGCGGACATTGCCTCGCGCATGATTTTGGATGGCGCTGCCGTTTCAGGACCCGTGCCGGCGAATTTTTCCAAGGCCGATTGGGAAGAGCGCCTATCAAACGTCGTTCGGCTGGATAGCGAGCTTGTCAGGGCGCTGCTCGGCGAAAGACAGGAACCATTGCAAACGCTAACCGGTTTGCACGAACGGCTTGCCCGGGTCGATTCGGATGGTACGCTTCAACCCTATAGTATTTATATTCCCAGTTCGTTCCGCGCCGCTGCCAAACCGTCGATCGTCGTATTGCTCCATGGGCAGCCGCAGACCGAGACGGAACTTCTCGGCGCGTCTTACTTTCGCCGGATTGCCGAAGCCGGTGGCTCGATCGTCGTCGTGCCATGGGGTCGCGGTAACTACGACTACGCGCCGCCGGCCGACCGGGAAGTCTATACCGCCCTTGACGACGTGCTGAAAGCATTTCCAGTTAGCCCGCGGCACGTCTATTTGGCGGGCTATTCGATGGGCGGCTTTTCCGTGTTTAAGGTTGCCCCGATACATCCGGACCGTTGGGCGGCCGTGCTTTGCATATCGGGTGCCCTCCTTCCGGCAGACGCTGCGCTCGTGCGTTTTAAGATGCGCGACACACCATTCTACGTCGTGACCGGAAAATTGGATACGTCGGTGGCCGCCGTGTACGGCGAATTGACCGTGGGATTTTTGCAGGACGCAAACATCCCGGTGAGCTTCTACGAAGACGCCACCGCCGAACACTGGCTTTCCACGCTTGTAAAACCGATGTCTGCCGCATGGTCGGATATGTTATCCGGAATTTCTCATACCGGGGGGTCCCGCTTCGAACAAGCCGGACGCGCTCTGCTCAATGTCGCTCCGCCTTCAATGACGATGAAACCGTAAAACACTGGGAATAAAAAAACCCCAGGCGAACCTGGGGTTTTTTTATTTTTGCCGAGCCGCTATGCGGTTCTAGCCCTTTCTATAGCTTGAACGATATCTCAAGATAAGCATTGAAAGGTTGCGGGTAGTTGATCTGACCGATCTGATTGAAGTTTCCCGTTGGAGCGTAGGGGTGCTGATAGGCTTTTGCAGCGGCGAACCCGTTGGCTGCAACGTCGGTGGGACTCGTCCCGTTGTAGAAGTTCGAGACGAACGAACCATTCCCGTAGGCGCAGTTGTTACGGCTCGGGGGCGTGGCCGCCGACCACGAGGTGCTGGATCCTCCGAAGCAGTTCCGGTAGAGATTTGCCAGGATGAGATTGAGTTTCACCTTGTTGCTCACCTCATATGACATTTGTGCGCTAAGTTGGAACTGCCAGGGATTAAGATACTGCCCGATGTTATCGAACCGTCCGGTATCCGGATTGGGTACGAACAGCAGGTTGGACGTGGTTAGCGCCGGACCGCACGACGTGTAGTCGGGTTTCTGCACGGCACTTCCCGTGAGACTGGGCGATCCGGTCTGATTCGAACCGCACGTACGAGGATCGATTCCGGCCAGCGTATTCGGCGCCCCGTATCGGTTTCCGGAGTTTAACGTAAACGATGGCGAGAACGCGAACCGGTCATGTTTATACTGAACGACGCCGGAGAGCACGTGCGGAACATCGTACGTTTGGGCAAAGATCCCGAAATTCCCGATCGGCGTTACCTGATCGATTGGCGAAAAATACGCATTGCGGTCAAGATGCGCTTGTGCCGCCATTCCATAGTAGGGATTGCGTATTACGGCCGTTGGATTGGCTGGGTCCGAGCACGATGCGTTGGGCGTTCCATTTTCGTAGCAAGGTGCCGCACCTTTTGCGGGATCCGCTAGAGCGTTGTAATTATCGATGTTCGAGTTGAACTGATCGATAAAATTTACGGTCGAGTTCGGGAAATTGGTGTAGCGGACTTTGGATCGTGTATACGTGTACGAAAGTAGCCCCGCCACGCCGTTTCTGGCAAAATCACCCTTTTGAATTTGGGCTTCCAGGCCGTAAGCGATCTCGTGCCCCGTGTTTAACCCGGACTTGATGCCCGCATTCGTCGGGAAGTCCTGGACCTGCGACGTGCTGCGATAGTAGGGGGTCAACTTAAAGCTCGTATCGGTTCCGGCAATCCGGCGCTCCAACGAGAAGTCGCCCGTCGTCCCGATTTCCGGATCGAGATCGTGCCGCGGACTCGCGAATCCGAATTGGAAGAAGTTCGGGAAGAGCAATGTGCCTGCGGCCTTGCCGTTCTTATTATCGTATTGCACGTAGGCAACGTTTGATGGTTGGGCCGATTTGGTGAAGGATGCGCGGACGACCGTATTCGGACCCAGCGTATACGTCAAGCCGACGCGCGGAGAGAACACGCTGCGTACGAGCGTCGGATTGTACTTGTTCGTGAGTAATACGTGCCGTCCGATTGCCGGGTTCGGATCCATCAGCCCGTCCGGGTGCACGGTAACGACACCGCCGATCGTGGGGCATGCCCCGAGCGTATCGACCAATGTGGAATCGGGCGGTACGCCGGGCGGTACGGGGTGCGAAATCGGAACGAGTGTTTTCGGATCGTAACAGAATTCGCGGGCTGCGGCTGCCGTCCAAAAATCCTGTCCGTTGTAAGACGTGTTGCCTAAGTCGTACTCAAAGCGATCGTAGCGCAGTCCAACGTTCAGATTCAATTTTTCGCTGGGACGAAATTCGTCTTGCAATGAGATTGAGGTGAACTTCGGCGTAACGCGACTGATCGTTCCGGTTTCGGCCGCATTGCTTACCCGGAAGCTCGCGCCGGGCACGGCCGGTGCGCCTGCGGGCGACGGATTTCCAAAGGTTCCGTACGTAACGACGGAGGGCAGGCCGTTTGAGGCCGCTACTTGGTAACACGGTGCCGGATCTCCAACATTATAAAAGGTTGGATTCCCGGAGGCATCCGAGTTATTGTCGTAGCCGGCTTTGACCGCGTAACAGGTGTTGCCATCGGTGAAGCTGGTGGCCGTCGTGCCCTTTGAGTTTCGTTGCGTACTATTGCTAAAGCGCAAGGACGCCGAGGTCGAGTAGTTGGCCGTAAGGGTCAGCAAATTCTGCGCATTAAGTTGATCTGCGAGTTGAAATTCAAGCCCCTTCGTGTGATTGATCAACTCGTAGTCGGTCGCAAACTGTGAATTTCCAGGAAACGCGATGTTACGGTGATTGGCGTTCGGAGAATTCATTAGCCAATCCGAATAGAACGTGTATCCGAATAGTCGCGCGTAAGCATTGGATCCGATATTCTTTTGATACTGCAGTTTAACAATTGCAGAATCATTGCCCTGGCCTCCCCGCGTGTCGGACGGTTGAATGCCTTTAAAGGCGCGATTTTGAGGCGAGCTGGGAAAGAAATACTGTTGAGCGGCTAAGCCCGTGGCGGATTGTCCGAAGACCGTTCCGGCCGGAAAGATGTATCCATCTTGCCAATTGTAGGGAGCGGTCAAAAACGCCGGAACAATCGAATTGAAGTAGCCAATTGCCTTATTATAATTTGCGGCGCTTCCATAGTAATCGTTCAGCGAATCCGACGCTTGAACGTGGAGGCCCGCAAGATCGTACAGTAATTGAACGTCGTCTTTACCAGCATCGTGTTTGTGCGGGATTCCAAAGTGAAGATTGGTGACAAATTCACGATCTGAGAGATTGTCTACGTTGCCCGCTCCGGGCGAATTATTCAGGTAGCAACCGGGATCGGTATGCATCCCTCCGGGCAACGGAGTTGCGCCCTGACTCCCCGCAGATGCGCTAAACGGCGAAACGTAATAGCCGGCGGTTGCATCGGTGATGCAATTGCCGAGCGGCAGTCCGGTAGCGTTTCCGGGAAAGTTCGTATTGATATTCAGGGTACTGTTGCTTGCGGGAAACGTGCCCAGAGTCGAAACAATGTCCGGGAGATCGCTGCCGTTGCTCTGCGAAAAGTACCGGTACCCCTGATTGTATCCGGTAAAGCCGGCGTAATATGAGAAAAGCCGGTTCGGTGTGGCACCGCCTGCCTCCGCATGCATTTGGTGGTAAAAGATATTCGTGCCGAGTCCGAGCTGGATTTGGCCAAAGCCCGGATTCGTTCCGGTCTTAATGACTTGATTGATGAACCCGGAAACCGTGCCCGCGGATGCGCTGGCCGGCGAGCCTCCCGTGTAGACTTGCAGTTCCTGTTGTCCGTTATTTGAAAGCGTGCTCGCTGCGTAGTTATCAAACGCGCGATTTACGGGCACGCCGTCATATTCGAAGCCGACTTGATCGTATTTGCCGCCGCGAATGTAGACAAATTGGCCCCAACCCTGCTGATCGCCCGGAACGTAGACGCCGGGAGTTGAGGCAATTGCGGAATACGCCGTGTTGAGATTACCGCCGCCTCCCAGAGCTGCGGCTGCGGCACCCGTGGCCGCGTTAACGGAATAGACGTCCGCGGTCGTGCCGCTCTTGACTAAGTTGCCGCTGGAGCGGGAAACGACCGAGCCGATTTCCTTAATCGTTGTTACGCGAAGGGAAACCGTTTGTGTGTTGTCCGCAAAAACGGCAATTCCGGCCAGTGATGCCGGGGCAAAACCCGTTTTATCGACCGACACCGTATACGAGTCCGGCGAGAGTGATAGAAAACGGAAGTGACCTGTTGCGTCCGTGGTTGTCGAGAACGTACCGGACGGCGATGTTGCCGTGACGGATGCTTCTGCAACCGGCGCACCGTTCGCGCTCGTTACGATGCCGCTCAAACCGCCGGTCGTGCCTGCCAGTGCCCATGTTCCCTGGCAGAAAACTGCGATAGCGAGCAACACCACAACGAACGGACGAAGCATAGCTATTTTCATGCTTGTATCCTTATTGAAGTGTGTGTAAATGCGCGGATCCATCAACGCTAATGACGTTCCACCTGACGAGCGTTCTTACGGGTGAATGACATCCCTACGATGCCGCTATACATACGGCGGCGCAACGAAACCGTCGCGAAAACTGCCGTCGCTTTCAGTAATATGTCACTTTTATGACGCATCGCGGCCGCCAACGAGATGGCGCGAAGCGCCCCTTGAGATAAATTGTTGAGACATTTTTGTGCCAACGCGGTTTAATGGTGCACAGAAGCGGAGTATGTGACATGTATGTGCGTCGAGAAGCTGCCCCCGCTCACGTTCGGGCGTGGGGCGAACGCGAGGTGCGACGGCTGCTGCGCGGCCTGCAGCGACCGTATATCTTAGAGTCTGAACCTCTCGCGCAAGTGTTGTGCCGGGCGTACGAGTTGGATTCACCGTACGATGCGGTGTTGCGCCTCATCGACCGGACCTTCATAAACGCCGGCGTCGTCGGAAAGCGGCTGCACGAACTCGTCACGCGGTGCGACGTCGACGGAACCGCTTCCCAACTGGCCGCTGCCGCCGCGATGAATCTCTCCACCCGTCAATTTTTCCGGTATCGGCGCGAAGCCGTCCGGGCGCTCGTAGCTCAAGTAAATCTCACCCTCACCGATCGTCTTGCGAATTCGTCGGCCGTCGAAGAACTTGTGCGCTTACTCGCCGAAGTCGATCCATCCTCAGCAACCCGCGTGTTTCACCTTTTTCCGCAATCCGGTGATTTACTCGCGCACCGGTTAGATGCAGCCTTGAGTGCGGGGTACGCCGTGAACGAATCGTTACTGACCGGTTTGCAGGCTCCTGACCGGCAAACGGCGCTCCTGCGCGTCGCACGGTTTTGCTTCGAGGCGGGCAACGCCATTCCGGGCAATCGCATCGTAGACGACGTTCGAAGCCGGATGGCCGTAGCGCAAAAGGACCGGCAATCGATCGACTTTCAATTTCAGTTGACCGAGTACAAGCAGGCAACGTACTTTGGCGATCTTCATTACGCGCAACGCCTTTCCCGGCAAATGCGCTTGGTCGCAAGAGCGGATGAAGAGAGTACGTGCGTTGCTTTACTGGTAGAAATCGAAGCGGCGCTTCGGCTTGGCGATACCGCCCACGCGGAAGAAACGTTCGCGATCGCCGAACGGCTCATCGTGCCGCGGCGCCAGATTTTATTGCTGAGCGCGCTCGCCTACTACCAATCCATTATGGCTTTCATGGCTGGCGACTTAGAAGCGGCCGAGTCGGCTCTGCAAGGTCCGTTACTGGCCCTAAAACACCGTCCCTACGACGCGATGTCGCTCGAAGCACTCAACGGACGAATCACGCTGCAGATGGGCCGCCGGTGGCGAGCACCGCACCATCTTCTCCAGTACGCCGCCTCGGGCGATATCACGGTGCACCTCTCCGATGGCGAGCCCGTAACCCTTCGCGCGCAGGAGCAAACTCCGCTTGCGCTGTTATCTCTTGAAGCAACCAACTTGCGCGCGCTTCTGCTGACGGAACTTCCAATCGAAATGCCGATTATCGAAGACCTCATCCAAAAAGCGCGGCGCTCGAAATACCCTCCGGCTATCGCAACCGCCATTGCCCTATCGGCCAACCTGAACGAACGCCTTCGCGAAACCGGCGCAGCGCAAAAGAATTATTTAGAAGCCTGGCTCATGTATGCCCATCGCAGAGATGAATTCTTGGCACGTGACCTCTTTATTTTCGATTCCGCTCCGCCTCGCGATCTTGGGCCCATCGTCATTGATTGCGGTTTCTTCGCGGCGTTTCGCGAGATCGTTCAGACGTCTTTCCCGTCATCGCTCTTCGCAATACTGGCAGAATCGCCGGCCGCAGAACAGTTTTGGAAGGCAGCGATTAAGGCCGCCTATCTGCGCGACGAGGACCAAGAAGGCGCGCAGTGTCATCATGAATTCGCGAAGCTCGTGTGCTCTAAGATGCAACCTTACGACATACAGAAGCAGCGGTCCGCGTTCATTTTTGCGACGACACACCGGCTGGCCGCGCTCGTCCCCATACAAATGCGCGTCCAATTCACTTCCGCACTCGCTAAAATTCTGGACGAATTTTATACCGGACTCGCCGTACAGGCCGGCCGCGGTGAGCGTGCGAAAGCGGGCATTTTACCGGATGTAAATTGCGTGCTCGAGTGAAGCAAAAGAGTCCCAGCCTCTCATTTCGTCAAAAAGTGGATGAATCGGAACGAAGAGCAACCATGGTTCGGAGCATTC
>JALZBM010000097.1 GCA_030947385.1 Vulcanimicrobiota bacterium | reverse complement strand
GGAACCTTGAAAACCGGCGCTGCCGCAGCGTCGCCCGCGTCGCGGTTGCGAAAGATAAACAACGCAACGGCGGCCAGGCCGAAGAACACGTAGTCGACGGATACCACATAGTTGAGAATCTGGTTGTAACGTCCCGAAAGGGTGATGATGAGTGCGACGATGCCTTGAAGTGCGATGGCCGCCACCGGCGTGCGCGTTACCGGATGCACCCACGCGATCTGTTTGAAGAACAGGCCGTCTTTGGCCATTGCGTGATACACGCGGGGCGACGTGAGGATTTGGTTGCTCAAAAAACCGAGCGTCGAAAGCGCTACGGCGAGCGCTATGAGACGTTGGCCAAACGGTCCCAGAGCGATTCGCATGAGGTCGGAGGCCGGCGTATCGGTGCGAGCGAGTCCGCCCGCGCCTAAAACGTGCAAGCTAACGAGGTTTACGAGAAGATACAGCGCGCACACGCCAAAAACACCGGCGATCATTCCGAGTGGCAAATTGCGCGCCGGATGTTTGAGCTCGGCGCTCATGAAGCTCGACGTCTGCCAGCCGCCGTAACTAAACAGCACGGGAATCATTGCGATGCCCAGCGCGGCGAATAGACCCGTGGTCGTATCGAATGCGGGCACGTGGTCCATGGCGTGCGGGCCCGGATGGGCAAAGATCCCGAAACCGATGAGCGTTACGATCGCGCCGATTTTGACCAGCATAAATGCATTTTGAACGTTGGCGCCTTGTCGCACGCCCAGGCAATTGATAATGGTGAGCGCCGCAAGCAAGATCACGGCCAAGGCCGTTTGATCGGCGTGCACGCCGGTCAGCGGTTCGAAGTAGCCGCCGAACGTCACCGCCGCCGCAGCCATTCCGCCGCTTTGCGACACGAGCAGCAACGTCCAGCCGTACATAAAGGCGACGACGGGATGAAACGCATCGCGCAGGTAGGCGTAGAATCCGCCGTCGCTGGGACGGCGTGCCGCAAGTTCGGCAAACACAAACGCGCCCAGCAGCGCGACACTTCCGCCGAGCGTCCAGACACTCATGATCAGGGCGGGCGTGTGCACGACTTGCGCGACCACCGAGGGATTTCGGAAGATGCCCGAGCCGATGATGCCGCCCATGACGATGAGCGCGGCATCAAACAGACCGAGGCGCCGCGCGAGCGTTGCCACACTGCCCGGGTTCGAAACGGGCGCGCAAATTCCTCAAACTAAAAGGGCAAGGCCCGGGCACGGGGCGTACAGTAGCAGGCCATGCCATACCGCAGAGAGATCATATGCGACGGCCACCCGACGCTGCGCAAGATCGCCAAAAAAGTCAAAGCCGACGAATTGAACGATCCGCTTTTCCAACAGCTCATCGACGATATGTTCGTGACCATGTACGACGCACCGGGAATCGGCTTGGCCGCGCCGCAGGTCAACGTTTCCAAACGCGTATTTACGATCGACCTGAACGACGACGACGAGCTGCACGGTCCTGCCGTTATGATCAATCCGAAAATTGTGGAATCGCGGGGCGAGGTAGAATCGCTTGAGGGCTGTCTCTCCGTTCCCGGCTACGTCGGCGAAATTAGCCGGTTTGAATTTGTGGCCGTAGCGGGTCTCGACCGCGACGGAAAAAAAATCCGGTTGGCGGGGGATGGTCTGTTTGCGCGCTGTTTGCAGCACGAAATCGATCATCTCGACGGCGTGCTTTACATCGATAAAGCAAAGAACGTGCGCCTCGCCGTTACGGAGGAAGAACAAGATGCGGCCGAAGGCGGCGAATCGGAAGCGAACGCACCGCACGGTGACGCGAACGTTGAAGCCGGAGCCTCGCGTTAGAACGCTTTTTTTTGGAACGAGCGATTTTGCCGTTCCGAGTCTGCGCGTTCTCGCGCAGGAGACCGCCTTGGCCGGTGTGGTTACCCGCCCGGACAGCCCCGCCGGCCGCGGTCACAAACTCACACCTACGCCCGTAAAAAAAGCTGCGCTCGAGTTTGGGGTGCCTGTTTTCGAACCCGCGTCCCTGCGCGAATTCGTCCGAGAGCAAGCGGAGGAGAGTTTCGATCTTTTTGCGTTGGCCTCATACGGCAAAATTTTGCCAGCCGCGCTCCTTGCGCTTCCGGCGCATGGCGCCTTGAACGTGCATCCGAGTCTGCTTCCAAAATACCGCGGCGCGACGCCGATCCAGGCGGCGTTGCTAAGCGGCGATACGCGGACGGGCATTACCATCATGTTGATGGACGCCGGGATGGATACCGGCCCCATCGTTGCGCAGGAGCGGGTCGCAATTGCGCCCGATGATGACTACGGCAAACTGCACGACCGGCTCGCTGTGATGGGTGCCGGATTGTTGAGAGAAGCGATTCGCGCCGTGCAGTTGGGCGCGCTCACGGCTGTGCCCCAGCATGGGGAAGCCTCCGTCACGAAGCCGTTACGCAAGGAGCACTTGGAAATCGACTGGAACTGGCCCGCGGCGCGAATTCTGAACGCCGTCCGGGCGTTTTCACCGCAACCGGCCGCACGTGCGATCCTGCACGGCTTGCCGGTCAAGTTGCTGCAAGCGCAACTCGCCCCGTCGTCCGACGCTGTTGCCGTCCCGTGCGGCGACGGAACGCTCTATGTCACCCGTCTAATCACGCCGAATCGCGGTCCGATTTCGGGCGCCGCATTCGAACGATCCGTTCGGGCGGATGCGGGATGAGCGCGCGCAAAGTCGCTCTAGCCGTCGTTCGGGATGTTTTTAATTTAGAGTTCGCGCAGCGGCGAACGGCGCAAGAGTCGCTCAACTACCATTTACGCAAAGGCCCGCTCGAGGCACGCGATCGCGGGTTTGCAACGGAAGCCTCGTACGGTGCGATCAAGATGCGCCGCCTCACGCAGTGGTATCTCACGCCGTATACGGGTAAACGCGAGAAATCGCTCCCGACCGTCATCAATGAAATTTTGCACTTAGCCCTGTACGAATTACTGTTCATGCGTTCGCCGGAGCACGCGGTCGTAAGTGAATACGTGGGTCTGGCCAAAATGTTCGGACATCGAGGGACGGCCGGGTTGGTAAACGCCGTCTTGCGTGGATTCTTGCGCGAGCGGCCGCCCGCGCCCGAGGCGTCGGCATTTGACGATCCCGACGACTATTTGGCAACCAAATATTCGTTTCCGACCTGGATCGTCAAGCAGTGGCGCGCGCGATTTGGCGACGAACGGCTCGAGGAAATGCTCGCGGGCGTCAACGGACCGGCCCGCGCGGCCGTTTCGGTTAACGCGTTGCGAACCGACATCCAGAGCGTGGAAGCAACGTTTGCCGGTCACGGGGTAACGACCGCGCGCTCGCGTTTTGTTGACGACACGCTGTTGCTCGAAAGCGGCGCGTACGCGCAATCGCACGAGTCCGGCGCGGACGGCGCATGGGTCGTGCACAGCGAGTCTGCCGCCATGCCCGTCGATATCATGAATCCCCAACCCGGTGAAACCGTTTTGGATTTGTGCAGCGGCCGCGGGAACAAGGCTTTGCAAGAAGGCTCGCGCCTGGGCGGCGATGGCGGTTTAACGTGCGTCGAGAAAGACGCGCGCAAGGCCGCGGCTTTGGAAGTGCGGCTTCGCGCCGGCGGCGTCGCCGCTGCCGTCGTCGTCGGTGACGCAACGCAAACGGTAGTGGACGCGCGGTTCGACCGAGTGATCTTGGACGCGCCCTGTTCGGGAACCGGAACGCTCGGCCGCCACCCCGAGGCTCGGTGGCGCAAAAGTATCGAGGACGGTGCGCGCCTGGCCGAATTGCAACGCGCGCTGCTCGAGCAAGCCGCGAACAATCTGCACCCCGGCGGCGTATTTATTTATGCGGTCTGTTCGACCGACCCGCGCGAAAGCGACGACGTGGTGTCGGCATTTATGGAGCGCAACAACTTTGCACGCGGCCTGGTTCCGGGTCGCTATGAGGAACTCTTGAGCGCCGCTGGTGACGTGGTCGTGGTACCGGGAATTGAGGGACGCGACGGCTTTTATATAGCACGACTCGAGCGCGGCGCATGAGCTGGTTCGCCCGCATTGAAGAGGCATGCGCGGCGTTCATCGAGCAGACTTTTGCGCGTACGTTCCCAACCGATGTAGAACCGGCGCACATCGCGCGCAAGTTGGTTGCGACCATGGAAGCGCGCACGACGCATGAAGGCGATCGCGCCTTTGCACCGTCGCGCTATTCCGTGCGCGTGCATCCGGAAGACTACGCGCGATTAAAGCCGCATCAAGTCTATCTCGAAGAAGAATGGGCGGCGTTACTCTGGGACATGGCGCAGCTAGTCTCGATCTCGCTTGCGCCGCCGCTGATCGTGCGATTGCACGAAGATCCCGCCGTCGTCGGCGGAGCCGTCGAGATTGACGTAGCCGACGGCGCGGCCCCGCCGGCGGCGCCCGCGCAAGCACCCGTCTCCGAGTCGCGCAAGACCTTTGCACTTCGAATGGTGAAGGGACTGCCGGTGAACGCCGTCTACCCGGTTTCGTCATCGGTGCGCATCGGCCGCAGCCGGACAAACGACATCGTGATTTCTGATCCGCGCATCTCGCGGGAGCACGCGCGCATCGAGGCGCAGGCGGGGCATGTCGTTCTCATCGATCTCGACTCCACAAACGGCACGCAAGTCGATGGAAAGCGGGCCAAGGGGACCGTTGCGTTGCGGGCGGGCAGCCTTATCACGCTCGGCAATACGTCCCTCGAACTCATCGAGACCCCGGGATGACCTTCGCAACCGATATGCGGGTTGGCTCGCTCGAGACGCTCGCGGCCCTCGGAGCGTTTGCGCTACTCGCGCTTCGGGGCCGGCCCCTTCTCGCGGATGCCGCGCAAACGCAGCGGCCGGCAAGCGTCGAGCTGGAAATTATCGAACGCGGCCGCAGCCGGCGCGTCGAGGTCCGATGCCCCTTTGTGGTGGGACGCGCGACCGACGCCGAGGTGCTGCTGATGGACCCCGAGGCGAGCCGGCATCACGCCCGGTTTGAGAGCGACGGTACGGCCGTGTTCGTTACGGATTTGCAAAGTTCGAACGGAATCTATTTAAACGGGCAACGAGTTACGGATAGTATAGAGGTCCGGGCAGGCGACGCGATCGACCTCGGCTCGACCCGCATGATCTTCACGGGAAGTACATTTGGAACTGACCATTAGCGGCGAACGGCGGCGGTGCATGGCGGAAACGATTGGTTCCGGAGTACGCGCGTTTGCCGTTTGCGACGGGTTCGGAACCGTTGACGGCATGCGGGTTGAAGAAGTTGCGCTCGCGCATCTGCATGCTACGCTTACGCAGAAGTCCCGCGGACCGCGCTTTGCGCGCCAACTAGAGCGGCCAAAAGCGATCACGCAACTGCTGATCGGCCTGTTTTCGCGGTTGAACACACTGCTGTATTTGCGCAGCGCATCGCATGAAGATTACGTCACCTGCGGTGCATCGCTCACGCTCGTCTTGCTTGCCGGGGAGCGCGCGTACCTCGCCCACCTCGGAAACACGGCCGCGTACCTCTCGCGCGGCGGCTACATGATCTCGCTTACGAAAGACGACTCGTGCACGTTCGATGTAGCCGTCGGTCGCGCCGTGGCCGTCAGCGCGCATCCGCCGATTCTGACGCGCGCGCTCGGCTCCGCGCCGCAGGTCGAACTCAGCGTCTGCAGCTTTAGCGTATCCAACGACGATTCGCTCGTGCTTTCCAGCAAACGCCTTGCGGGGTTTGAAGACCGGCGCGCGCTTTCGGCGTGGTTATTGCGCGGCGAAGCCCCGTTGCAGCCCGGCGGACGGACGATTGCGATTATTCCCATTTCCACGGCCGGCATTTCGGACCCGTGTCCGTATGCGCCACGTTTCGATCTGCCGCGTCTTGCGGCGGGCGTTCTGTTCGGTCTCGGATTGTTGCTGCTTTCGTGACGGCGGTGTGGTTGCGCCGTTTCACGCCGGTTGCCGGCGCGCTTATTATCGCGGGCCTTTTTCTGCGCTTGGCACCGGCCGCCAGCCTCGGGCCCGGGTGGCTGCTCGGGGTGCTTGCCCTGTTCGCGATTCTGTGGGTAGCGTGGCAGCCTGCCGGCGCGCGGCGCGATGACGTGCTGCCGGCGCTTGCAATTCTCATTTCGGCCCTGGGCCTTGCGATGATCGCCCGTCTTTCTCCGGAGCTGGCGCGCAAGCAGCAGCTTTGGGTGCTCATTTCGATGGCGCTTGCGATCGCCGCGGGACCGGCGTTCTCAAAATTCCGGCGGCTCGCATCGTACAAATATGTCTGGGTGCTCGCGTCGGTGCTGCTATTCGTCTTGCTTGCGATTTTTGGTCAAGAAGTAAACGGTGCCAAACTTTGGATCCGGTTCGGATCGATCCAATACGAGCCGATCGAACTCATCAAGCTGTTCATCGTACTGTTCTTGGCCGCGTATTTGGCCGAGACCGCGGACGTTATCGCGAGCGCGCGGCCCTGGTCGATTCGCGCGAATCTTAAATATTTGGGTCCGCTGTTCATCGGCTGGGGACTGTCGATGGCCATCCTCGTCTTCGAACGCGATTTGGGAATGGCGACATTGCTGCTCGTGACGTTCGCGGCGATTCTCTACGTTGCGACCAGGCGGATCGACTTGATTGCCGGGAGTCTTGCGATCTTCGGCGTGGCGGCGTTTTGGGCAATCCATCACTTTTCTTACGTGCAGACGCGCATCGCCGTCTGGCGCAATCCATTCGCCGATCCGCTCGGTTCGGGTTTTCAGGCGAGCCAAGGCTACTATTCGCTCGCGGCGGGGGGCCTTTTTGGAACCGGTTACCGTTTGGGCCACCCGAGTTTTATTCCGGAGGTTGCGACCGACTATATTTACGCGGCATGGAGTGAAGAGTTCGGCGTCGTGGGTGCGGTGCTGTTGCTTCTGCTCTATCTGGCAATCGTTTGGCGCGTTTTGCGGATCGCGGAGCGGCAACCGGATCTGTATACGCGTCTGCTTGCCGTGGGGCTTGCGTGTACCCTCGGCTTTCAGGTATTTATCATCGTCGGCGGCGTCATCGGACTCTTTCCGCTAACGGGAATCACGCTGCCGTTTATGTCGTACGGCGGCAGTTCGCTCGTGGCTAACTTCGTGCTGATCGCCCTCGTGTGGGCGATGAGTGGGCGTTCGCGAGCGCCCCAAGACGGAATAACGTTCACCCATCTGTAGCTTCGACGGGATTTACGGCGCACGCCGTCGGACCGTGCGCGAGTGATTCGTAAGAACGGCGGACCGCGGTCGTGCTATAAGAAGAACGGCGCACCGAAATCCGCATATGCAACAAAAAAAGAAGCCGAGCGTGCGATCCCAAAGACGAGTACGGGACTTCGCCCCTATCAGTGCCCGCAGCACGGCTGGCATTTAGGGCATTCCTAGGATGCGCATCGGGGTCGACCTCGGCGGCACGAAAATTGAAATCATTGCATTGGGAGATCGCAGTGAAGAATTGATTCGCACGCGCGTGGCGACACCTCAAGGGGACTACCGCAGTACGCTTGAGTCGATTGCAGTCCTCGTACGGGATGTGGAGCGCGATCTCGGAGAACGCGGCTCTGTCGGTATCGGCACACCCGGCGCGGCATCTCCGCTGACCGGTTCGATTAAGAATGCGAATAGCACCGTATTGATCGGTAAGAATTTCGAGCAAGACATCTCGGAAAAATTGCAGCGCGCCGTGCGCGTAGCGAACGATGCGAATTGCTTTGTGCTATCGGAAGCGGTTGACGGAGCCGCCGTGGGAGCTGCGACGGTGTTCGGGGCGATTCTCGGAACCGGCGTCGGCGGCGGAATTGCAGTTGGAGCGCGTATCCTAGAGGGCCGCAACCGCATCGCCGGCGAGTGGGGCCATATACCGTTGCCGTG
>JALZBM010000096.1 GCA_030947385.1 Vulcanimicrobiota bacterium | reverse complement strand
CTCGAGCCTCGCCTTCAAATTTCGGTTGATTCGCGGAAAGCCGTCGTGCTGGACGTGAAGCCTGACGATGCCGCGCAAACGGCTCGCATCGCAACCGGCGGCGCACTTGCCTATCGTGCTCGTTTGTCGTCGGGACTCGTGGACGTCATCGTTCGCGCAAACGGAGGTGAGCGGGGCGACATGCAAGCGATTCGAGATTTGAAGATTCGAAGTGGCAACGGCCAGTTGGTTCCCCTGCATGACGTAGCGGCGTTGACGAACGGCACACAGCCCGGCGTCATCGAGCGCGAGAATCGCGAACGCGTCGTCGCCGTCACGGCGAACGCGGTCGGCAGCGCACCGATTGGTCTCGTAACCGGTCCGATGCGCAAACTGCTATCGGACCCGACCGTGCTGGTATCTGGAGCACGTATCGCCCCACGCGGCGACGTCGAACAATTTTTAGACACTGTGGTCAAAATGGTTACGGCTCTAGGCCTCTCGATTGTTGTGGTCTACGCAATTCTCGCGATGCTCTACAAAAGTTACACGCTTCCGTTTATCATCATGACTACCGTACCGCTCGCTGCCGTTGGTGCGTTCGGATCGCTATACGGGCTCAACGTGTTGCACGTCGTTTTCCCTGGTCCCGCAGTGTTCGAGGGTCAGACACTGAATCTCTATTCGATGCTCGGCACGATCATGTTAGTGGGGCTCGTCGCCAAAAACGGCATCCTTCTCGTCGAGTATGCGGAACGCGAAATGCGTGAGGGTCGCGATGCCGCTACGGCGATTAGCCTTGCCGCCGGGCGGCGCTTCCGTCCGATCGTCATGACGACGTTTGCCATGATTGGTGGTATGTTGCCGCTTGCTCTCGGCGACACGATCGGTGCGGAGTATCGAAAGGCTCTCGGCAGCGTGGTCATCGGTGGACTGTTAAGTTCGCTGTTGCTGACGCTCTTCGTCCTTCCGATTGCCTATGTCGCGTGGCGCTCGCGAAAGGCTACCCCGGCTTTTTTGTCCCGCGATATAACCGTAGCGATTCCGTAAGCCACCGAATTTCCGTTTCGATCATCTTGAGCGTATGCGTCGCCGCAAGGGTTGCGGGTAGTCCTCGCGCGCGAAATTTTCCAAATCGTTTTATTGTGCGGGCTTGGTAATCGACGACCGAAGCAAGGCGCCGCTCGAGCAGCTTTTGCGATTCCGCGAGTGGAATTTCACCGAGCAGCACGGCTGCTATTTCGATATCCGGCAACACGGGACGAGCTTGGGTGATGACTTCTTCGAGAAGCGCTGAGAAGAGCTTTTCACCCTTCGCGGTTAACGAGTACACCAATTTTTGCTTGCCGGCGCTTCGAGTCGAGGGCTCTTCATGGGCCCGCAGGTGGCCGCTCTTTGCTAATTTCGTAAGGACATAGTAGACGTTTGCCCGTTTCAAATTCTGGTAGATCGGCGTGTGGTGTTGCACGATCGTGTGTATCATATACGCCGAGCTCGGAGACATCTTTAGTAGGCCGAGCACTAAGAGCTCTTTCTCCATGTCGCTCTTTTTGACGGCCCATGCGCCTCCCCTTGCTGCCGGCGGGTACGCCGGGTCGATGTGCGAATTTCTAAAGTTGCTTCGCTAAAGTTTCGAGGAATGCAATGATACTGTCGGTTTTTGCCGTGTGGTCGAACTTTTATGTCATCACCGGATCGTCGGCTGCGGCGCTGATCGGCTTGATGTTCGTCGTGGTCACTCTCATCGCCGGTAACGCACGCCCGACGACCGCCAATGGCGAGGGATCGTCGACTTTCAGCACGCCGACGGTGGTGCACTTCTGCGCGGCATTTCTCATGTCCGGGATCATGAGCGCGCCGTGGCAGTCGCCGGCGCATGCCGGCGCAATCATCGGCTTGGCCGGAATTGCCGGTATTCTTTACGTGCTCCGAGTCATTCACAAGACCTCGCATCTCACCGTTTACAAGCCGGTGTTTGAGGACTGGATCTGGTTCGGAATACTTCCATTAGTCGCGTACATCGCAATCGCCGTAACGGGTGTGCTGCTCCTGGTAATGGGGCCGCAAGCCTTGTTCGCACTTGCAGGCGCGACGTTATTGCTGATCTTCATCGGCATTCACAACGCCTGGGACATCGTGACCTACATCGCCATCGAACGGGATCAGTTATTCAAAGACGATACGGGCGATTAGATCACGCGGCAGCACACCTCAAGCAAATGCCCATCGGGATCGCCGAAAAACACCGCATAATACGCCGGACCTTCATCGTAGTTCGGCCCTTCAATGTTGCTCGCGTCTATTTGTCGCAAAATTTCGGCGACGCGGTCGACCTCCTCATTCGATGCTGCAAGGAAAGCAATGCGATTGGCGTTCGGCAAAACGGCTTCGTCTTGCGTGAACCCAAACCACGCAACCTCATCCGGTCCGGCGGGCTTGTTCGAAGCATCGAAATAGGATGTCCAGTCTTCGGTATCGCGTCTGCTTAATCCGAGTACGCCGAGCAGTTGATCATAAAACGCGGCCGAACGTGCGCGGTCGCGAACGCGCAGATCGATGTGCGATAAGAGGCGGCGTGGCGTTGACATTAATCCTCCACTATTTTGGGGTTTGCGCCCTTGATAACCAGCCAGAGCATAAATGCCACCTCGCCAGGATGCGTGCGCGCTTATTATCCGATTTCATGCGTGTGGAGATTTTTCGGATACGCCATTATGAGCGCCTGCTCACTTGAGTTGTTGTGCTGTAGCCAGTCTTGCGTATTTTCGGAGCACCGTCTTTTACGGCGCGGCGCACCCGGCCTACCACTTTTTTTAAGGGCGGCTTGAAGCACATGCCGATCTAAAGTCAGATCCGCAACGACTTGTTTAAGCCGGCTGTTTTTGTCGCGGAGTTGGCGCAGTTCGCGGATCTCCGGCGTCCCCAGGGAACCAACCCTCGGCGTCCGTTGCTAACGCATTGATCTAAGCCTCGCGTATTATTTCTTCCGCCGCACAATGGTTCTACATCGCTCACGCAGACTATTCCGTCTATGGATAGGACTATAAATTCGGACATCATCTCATCGATTGGCGGTACCGCTTTGGTGAAGCTGCGCAGGGTGGTGCCGGCAAACGCAGGTACCGTCTTCGTAAAACTTGAGTGGCAAAATCCAACCGGAAGCATGAAGGACCGCATGGCCGTGGCGGCCATTTCCCGCTGCCTTTGCAATTGAGTCCAGTTTTTGACTACGACAGGTGCCGCGATGATCAATTCAACCGCACTATCCTGGCCGGGGCCGCGGTTCAACCGCTGGACAATTCATCAGCGCCCGAGGAGCGCAATACCGGCGCGATTCCGCCGGCGTGGTCGCCGCGACATTCCGGATGCAGATCATGCTTTGCCTGCGATCAGAGCTATCGTGCGTTCGGTATGAATAACATCGGATGGAGTGCCGCTGAGGAACCATCGGTGGTGACGGTAATAGCACCGTTTTCGTCGGTGCGATAAATCTGCGCGCCGGTTTGCTCTAACGTTGCGATCGTCGAAGGGGCGGGATGGCCGAACAGATTGTGACGGCCGACCGAAATGACCGCATATTTCGGATGGACCGCCGCGATAAACTCCGGCGTGCTGCTGTAGGCCGATCCGTGATGACCGACCTTCAAGACCGTCGAACGTAGATCAACGCCTTCGGCAAGAATCCGTTTCTCGGCTTCCGCGCCCGCATCGCCGGTGAAAAGCATGCGAAACGTCGCGTACTGCAATATGAACGTCAGCGAATTGTTGTTGATATCATTGCGCGATCCCGCAATGAAGGGCGGTTGCGGGCCGAGAAACGTGAGCGTTACACCATCGTTCGTGCGCCAAGTGGTACCCGCGCGCGGATATACGATCGGCGTGCTGTTCGCATGCGCGACCGAAATCGCGTCGCGATAGGCGAACCCACCATAGTGTTGTCCGCTATCAGCAAATTTATCCGCACCCAAACTGCGTAACACCGGCGCTAAACCGCCCGCGTGGTCGCCGTGCGGATGCGAAAGTAGAACTGCATCCACATGGTGGATACCGTGACGAATCAAGAACGGGACGACGGTTCGTTCGCCGACCCGTTCTGCCACTGACTCGGCAGACACGTGGGCACCGCGCTCCAGCCTGCCTCCGCCGTCCACGAGAAACACATGTCCGGCAGGCGTCCGGATGACGATGGAGTCCGCTTGACCTACGTCAAGCATCGAGATCTCCAAATTGCGATCGAATCGCTGCGGTGGTGCAACGACGAAACCTGCGGCAAAAATAATGAGGCCGCAAGCGGCGGTCAGCGCTCCGCGGCGAAAAAGCCATGCGGCGCACACGAGCGCTACGTCGTAAGAACAGAGCGCCCACAGTGGAGCCGGGGTCATAACGATATGTGAGTACGGCAGCGATGATGTCACGCGAATAACGCTCACCATCCAGGTCAGCAGCCAAGCATTGAGGTTGGCGATTGCGTGCGCAACCGGGTAAATATCTGCGAGCGCAATATGAATCATTGCAAGAATCATCGTCAAGCCGACGACGGGAACGACCGCCGCATTGGCAACTATTGCATAGGGGGCAAACAGCAGAAAGACGGCGCCCGTCAAGGGCCACACACCGATCTGCGTTGCGAGGGTCAGCGTCAGTGACTCCAAAAAAGGGGCTGGAAGAGCTAATCTCTCCAGCCCTTTTTCGATGAGCGATCCGGTTAAGATAATCGCACCGACGCACGAAAACGACATCGCAAAAGAGGCGCTCAGAATACTCTGCGGCACCGTGAGGATGACGACAATCGCCGCCGCCGCGAGCCCATTCCACGAAACGGCCTTCGCACCGGCCGCGCGCGCCGCTAGCGCGAACGAAATCATCGTGCCGGCGCGAATCGCCGGCACATGCGAGCCGCTAAAAAGAACGTAGGCCCAGATGATCGCCGCCGCTAGGATGCACGCGAATATGCGAGGCGTCGCAAACCACTGCAAACAAGCCATGACTACCATCGCGACAACGGCTAAGTGCAAGCCGGCCGTGACCAATACATGAACCGTGCCCGTATCTTGGAATTCCTCACGCAAATCGGCCGGAATCGCCGAACGCTCGCCCCACAATTCGCCCGCGACGATCGATGCAAACGGTTCAGCGAGATACCGCCGCAGGCGTTCGCCGGCTGCGACATGGAGCCGAGCGATGATGATCGGCAAATTCGCCGGCGCCGGGCCGAGGACGCGCAGGATCGCCGCGTGTTCGAGCGTGGCGGCGTTTCCGCGTTCCGCCTCGATGACGCGTTGGTCTGGCTCGCCCGGATTTCGCGGGCCGTCGAACGGCGTCATTTGCGCGCGCATCAAAATATTGATGCCGATTGCGGGCGGCTCCCGCGCGAACCGAGCGAGGACGGTTGCTCCCCCTGCAAGTAACACACTACATTCGGCGCCGGCGGTGCCCGGCGTCTGTGCGCACGCAAGCGGCGCACCAACGTACCGCATTGTGTGCCCTCGGTAAGCATTTGGTGATGAAGCACCCTGCATGTGCGTAGTGCCGAAACCGCAAGCAAGGGCAAGCACGAGGCACGCACGAAATGCGAGGGAGCTTTTGCGTTGCGTGCAGACCCCGGCCGCCAAAGCGACGAATACGGCCGCAACGATAAGCCGCTGGTCGGGATTCAACGCAAGAGCGAGAGCCGATCCTGTGGCCAGTGCCATTGCAATGGGAACGAGCGGGAAACGTTCCATACCAGTACAAACTGCGACCGTTCGGTGCGATGGAAAGTCGCCTCGGGTCCGCAGCGGTTGAAGGGACGAATTCTTGCGCATCATTCTCACCGGCGGAGCCGGTTTCATCGGATCGCACATCGCCGACACGTTCTTAGAAAACGGTCATGACGTTCTTGTCGTGGATTCACTTTGGGAGCACGGCGGCGGGCGGCGCAATAACGTACCCGAACGCGCAAGTTTCATTCACATGGACATCCGGGACGAAAATCTTACCCGCGTCTTCGTGGACTTCAAGCCGGATGTGGTTTGCCATCACGCCGCACAAGCCAGCGTAGCGATCGGCACGCGCGACCCCGGTCTCGACGCGCAAATGAACGTCGTCGGGTTGCTCAACGTACTTGACAATGCCGTAAAAGCCGGCGCACGGAAAGTGACCTTCGCGTCCAGCGGCGCAATCTTCGGTCCACCGGTACATTTGCCGATTACCGAGGAAGCACCGCAGCGTCCGGTCTCACCGTACGGTATCACGAAAATGGTAGCCGAACACTACCTGCGATTTTATAAAACCGAACACGGCCTGGATTTTACCGCATTGCGCTACGGCAACGTTTACGGCCCGCGCCAAGATCCGAACGGCGAAGCCGGCGTGATCGCGATTTTCATCGGGAAATTTTTGCAAGGGCAGGGCGTGCGCATCGACTGGGACGGCGAACAAACCAAGGACTACGTGTACGTCAAAGACGTCGCGCAGGTCAATCTTGCCGCGCTCGAAAAAGGCTCGGGATCGAGTTTCGTCATCGGTACCGGTAAGCGCACGAGCGTCAACGAAATCTATCGTGCGCTCTGCGAGGTGACCGGATTTGAAGCCCCAATCACGCGCGCTCCGAAGCGGCCGGGCGACTTACGGGACGCGGAATTCGATTGCGCCCTTGCAAAAAGAGAACTCAACTGGACCGCGGCGACGAGTCTCGTCGACGGCATGCGCGAAACCGTGGAGTACTTTAAGGGGCGTATTCCCCTCGGAACATTTTAGCCCGCTACGACCAAGTTTACGAGTTTGTCGGCAACGTAGATCCGCTTGCGGATTTCTTTGCCCGCAAGGTGCGTCTGCACGGCAGTCTGCGCGAGCGCAAGCTCGATGGCAGCCGCTTCGTCCAAGCCGGGACGGGTTAAAATGCGCGCACGAACCTTGCCGTTGACCTGAACGACGAGCGTTATTTCTTCGAGCGCGAGCGCCGTTTCGTCCGGCGTGAGATAGCGCTCCAAATGGACCGAGGTGGTGTACCCGAAACGTTCCCAGAGTTCTTCTGCAATGTGCGGCGCGAACGGCGCGATCAATACCGGCAGCGCGTGTACCGCATAGGCGACCGCCGGGCTACTCGGATGCGATTTCCCAGTAGCGGTCAGCGCGTTCACATACTCATCGAATTTTGCAATCGTCGCGTTGTAATGCAAGCGCCGCGTCATCGTTTCTTCGACCGCGGACTTGGCTGCGACGTGTACGGCTCGCAGCAGGCTCTTTTCTTCTGCGGTGTGCGCGGCCGGCGGTGCTTCAAGAGAAACATGTTTCGCGCGATCTAGAAACGGCTCGCAGGCCCGCCAAACGCGCCCAATGAAGCGCACGCGTCCGCTGATGCCTTCCTCGGTCCACTCCATGGTGTCTTCGGGGGGTGTCGCGTAGAGCAAAAATAGGCGCATGGCATCCACGCCTTGACGCTCCACCGTCTCGTCGACGCCGATAACGTTGCCGCGGCTCTTACTCATCTTGTCGCTGTTGCGCAAGACCATGCCCTGGTTGAAGAGGCGCGTGAACGGCTCGTCGGCGCCGTGAATCCATCCTTGGTCGTGCATGAATTTATAAAAGAAACGCGAGTAAAGCAAATGCAGCACCGCGTGTTCCGCGCCGCCGATGTATTGCGCGACCGGGAGCCAGCGGTCTACCGTTTCGGTATCGAAGGGCTTGCGGTCGTTGTGCGGATCGCAATATCGCACGTAGTACCAGGACGATTCAAAGAACGTGTCCATGGTGTCGGTTTCACGGCGCGCAGTCCCGCCGCACTTCGGACACGTCGTGTTGACAAAGCGCTCGTCGCGCGCGAGCGGCGACCCTTCGCCGGTAATCAGCAAATCCGGCGGCAGTTCGACCGGCAACTGATCCTCGGGAACCGGCACCTCGCCGTCCACATCGCAATAGACGATCGGAAT
>JALZBM010000286.1 GCA_030947385.1 Vulcanimicrobiota bacterium | reverse complement strand
CCCGCGATTCCGCCGGCCATATCGCGCGTTGGAATAACTTCAACGTTTTTATCCGACAATTTTTTGACTTCCGCAGCGGCCGGCGCGACATTGGAATCGTTCGGAAAAAGATACACCCGGTCGCCCAGGCACTTGTTCACCGCAAGCAATAGATCGCGCACGCTCGGGTTGCCCTCGCCGAACACGGTGACCTCAGCGCCAAGCTCTTTTGCAATCCGTTCAAAGCCGAGTCCGGGCACGACCGCAACCACGGAAAACGCTTTTTGCGGTTTGTCCACCACCAGCACGTTGTGCTGATGTTCCATGTTATCGATTTTCACGCGCGTTAGCGTTCCGTATTTGGCGGCAATGCTTTGGACGGCTTCCGGTTCATCGGTGTGCACGTGCACTTTGAGCGTCGGTTCGGCGCCTGCCACGATAAGTGAATCGCCGTGCATTTGCAGCAGATCGCGAAGCGCGGCAACGTCGCACGTCGCGTGCTCGACCAGAAACTCCGTACAGAATTTATTTTGGCCGACGACCTGGGCAGCGGTAAACACGGCTTGCCGGATCGGACGGCGCGGAAACGCCGTCGTGCGGATTTTTGCATCGGGCAAGAACCGTAAAATTCCCTCCAGAAAATACACGAACCCGGCCCCGCCCGAATCGACCACCCCGGCTTCTTTGAGCACGGGCAGTTGCTCCGGCGTACGCTCCAGCGCTTCGAAAGCCGCCCGCAAAACGCCGTTGCTCAGGCGGTAGAAATCGCGCTCGTGCAGCGCCAGATGATAGGCGGATTCCGCGGCGGCGTGAGCGACGGAGATGATCGTACCTTCGACCGGCTTAAGTAGCGCGGCTTTGGCGGCCGCGACCGCTTCGCGCATGGCGGTCGCCAGGGTGAAGGTATCGATCTCGGCGCGGTGACGAACGTGGTGGGCAAAGCCGCGCAGCATTTGGGAGATGATCACGCCGGAATTCCCCCGAGCCCCCATCAGGCTGCCGGAGGCCGCAGCAGCCGCGACGGTCGAAAGGTTGCGCGTGCGGCACTTGGCAGCTTCTTGGGCCGCCGAGCGTAGCGTCAAAAACATGTTGGTCCCGGTGTCCCCGTCGGGGACCGGGAAGACGTTCAGATCGTTGAGGACGCCCCGGTATTTCTTGAGGAAATAGGTGCCGGCTACCACAAATTTGGCATACCCGCGCCCGTCCAAGGCGGTTATATCCATCAGCCGCCTTCATGCGTCGCTCGCCTCGGCTCCCCCTCCGCCACGAGCGGTTGTGGAGTACCCTTGGCGTGTGATACTATTCCAGGGTTGTCCGCCCGGTCGTGGACCGGCCGGTCTTTTATTTTCATTCCTAGGAGCTTCTCATCAATGGCTAAGCGTTGCGACGTATGCAGCAAGGGACCCATGGCCGGCAATAACGTCAGCCATGCCATGAACAAGACGCGCCGCCGCTGGTTGCCCAACCTGCAGAGCGTTAAAATCAACGACCGCGGCACGCATAAAACCGCGCGCGTGTGCACGGCCTGTTTGCGTTCGAAGAAAGTGACCCGCGCCGTCTAGCGTCCGGCCCGCTTACGAGCGGGCAAGATGATCCCAGCCGGTGGCCGGTAACGAAGCGGTTCCCTCGCCGCTTCTCATGCTGACTCCGCCGCCTTCAGCCATCGTTCCGATCGCCGTCAACGCATAGCCGAACCGTTTTTGAAAGCGATCCGCTAAGTGGGCGAACGCGCGCGGAGCGACTGCAACGAGCAATTCAAAATCTTCACCCGCCGCGAGTGCGTAGTCACGCGCCTCTTCGTTGCGCGCCTGCGCCATTTCTCGAGCGCTGGGCGAAATCGGAAGCACCTCCACAATAGCGCCCAGTCCGGACGCGGCCGCCATTCGCGGCAGATCCATCGCGACGCCGTCGGAGAGGTCCATCATTGCGTGCACCGACGTGCTGGCGGCAAGCCACCGGCCTTCGCGCAAACGCGGCTCGGGCGTACGGTGTTTTGCAATCGCTTCGGGGTTCCCACTTCCATCGAGCCCCGCCCGGCTCGCGCCGAGTTCTCCCGTCACCGCCAAGACGTCGCGCGCGCGGGCACCGCTGCGACGCTTGAGATTGCTCGGGCGTACTTCGCCCACGATCGTGATTGACAACGCAAGCTTCTCGCTGCGTACGATGTCGCCGCCGGCGATCGCGGTCTTCGTGCGCTTGGCGAGCGATTGAATTCCTTCGTAGAGTTCCATCAGCGGTTCGATCCCAACATCCGGGGGTACGCCGAGCGCAATCGTTGCGAGCACGGGGCGCGCGCCCATGGCGGCAATATCGCTCAAATTACTCGCAAGTGCGCGATGGCCGATCTGGAAAAATGTAAAGCCGTCGCGCGTGAAATGAACGTCTTCGACCAGCGCGTCCGTGGTGATCACGCTCAGACTGGACCGGGAGGGCCGCCACACCGCCGCATCGTCGCCGATTCCCAGCCGAACGCGCGTGCCCGCCGGCAACGCGACGATCCGCGCGAGAACGCCCAGTAGTTCGTTTTCGTTCAGCGGGCCGTTGCCTCACGCAGCGAGTGTTGGAACTCGCGCACGGTATCTCCGGGCGATGCGGTCGTGAAGACGCTGTTTCCCATCACGAGCACGCGCGCACCGGCCGCGACGATTTCGCGAACGTTGTCTTTACCGATGCCGCCGTCAACTTCCAACTCGCACGCGGGATTATGCGCGTCGATCAAGGCCCGCGCTTGCCGGATTTTTTCCAGCGAATGCGCGATGAACGTCTGGCCGCCGAACCCGGGATTGACGCTCATCACGAGCAGCAGATCCACATCCGTAATGATATCCTGCAACATGCTGACTGGCGTTTGCGGCGTAATCGCAATTCCGGCTTTGGCGCCGAGCGAGCGAATGTGCGCGAGCAAGCGC
>JALZBM010000095.1 GCA_030947385.1 Vulcanimicrobiota bacterium | reverse complement strand
CGGACTCTTTGTGACGCAAATCCCCAATCCCGGTAATTTTGGTTTTACCGCCGGCCCGCGCGGCCGCAACGCACAACACAAGGATCTCGTCGATGGTGCGCAATGCCAGGTCGGGACCGACGGTGATTCCTCGGAGAGCGGCCGAGCGAACTCGAATGTCGGCAATCGGCTCGCCGCCGCGCTCAGCGCGATCCACCAACTCGATGTCGGCACCCATGTGCAAAAGTGCATCCAGCAAGCCCGTGCGGGTTGGGTTGACGCCCACTTCTTTGATCGTAATATCGCTGCCCGGGCTAATCGTTGCGGCAACCATAAAGAAAGCGGCCGCAGAAAAGTCTGCGGGTATGTTTAGGTCGTGCGGATGTAACGGCCCCGGTTCGTAATCGATCCGTTTACCGTCGAAAGAGATGTTCGCGCCGAACGCCTGCAGTATGCGTTCGGTATGATCGCGCGAATTGCGGTCACCGGAAATCGCGATTGCCGTTTTTGCAAATACGCCGCACAGCAGCAGTGCGGATTTTATCTGCGCCGACGGCGCGACGAGAATGAACCGTCGCGTCTGGGGCGAGTCCGTCCCTTGCACGGCTGCGGGAAGCATTCCGGCACGCGTTTCGATATGTGCGCCGAACGCGCGTAGCTGTGCGGCAACCGGTTCCATCGGCCGTTTACGGAGTGATTCGTCACCGTCAAGGGTCGCCGCAATATTGGCGCCGCTGCAAACACCCAGTATGAGCCGTGCCGTCGTACCTGAATTCATGCAATCGACAGTCGCCGGCGCGTCGTTCAAAGGCCGTGGATGCACGACGATGTCCCCGCCGTCGCGCTCGATCGGGATGCCGATGCTCGAGAGCGCGCCGATGGTCGCCAAAAGATCGCGGCCCGGATTGAGATTCGTGATCCGCAGCGGCGCAGTAAGCGTTGCGCCCAAAATCAGGGCGCGGTGCGAAATCGACTTATCGCCGGGAACGCGTATCTCGCCGCGCAACGGTCCGGGGGAGAAGATATGGCCGCTCACACTTCGGCCAATTCAAGCGCGTTCCGAGTATTCCGGCCTAAGTTGCGAACGGCACTCGCCGTCAAAGCGGGCGGCCCTTTTCACGATTCGTGGTGGGGAAGGTGGGATTTGAACCCACACGAGGGTTGCTCGGCCGCTTTTGAGGCGGCTGCGTCTACCGTTCCGCCACTTCCCCGTGGCCGCTATGGCTTAGCGCCGGTTCGTCCCGTCCGGTCAGCGTCCTCTTAATGCATCCAGCGAGCGCTGTGCTTCGGCTTGATTCGCAGCGCGCAAGTAGCCATAAGTAACCTTCGGCGCTCCACCGGGCGGGAATTCAAGGACGACCAGTGCGGACGTGGGATTCAAACTGAATGTACCGCCGCTAACGTCGCCGCTGCGCCAAGACATCGTCGCAAGCTCTTTTGTTTTTGCGTCGTAGAACCCGATGCCGTTCTGCTCGACCGATCCAAGCTGCGCGATCGCCTTAAAATCGTCCGGGTTGCCAACGGTGAGCGAGTTGATCGAAACCGTCGGCGCTATCCGGTCGGCTTGAATATCGACCGTGAACGTTCTCGCGCCCGGTTCGAGCTGTAAGGTGCGTGTGAAAAAAATGGCGCGGCCGGTGATGAGATCGGGCGCTTCATACGAAAAACGAGCGGCGGCACGGGGACCGCTTTCCAGAATCTCTGCGCGGTACGGGCGGTTGAACGTCCCCGCTTCGAATTGATGCGTATATTTGGCGATGTAATCGCGTGACGACGGCGCGAGCGGATTTGCCACATCATCCCTCAGCGCGCCGATGCTCGTGAAGACGTTGCGATGCGTAATGAGGTCCTCAAAAATGAACGCGCGCGCGCCGGCGTTGGGCGCGACAACCACCCGCACTTGCGAATTCTCCAGCTCGATTGCGGGTGCGCCTTCCTCGTATTCATCAAACGCGTACGCGAGCGCAGTTCTCGCACCGGTCGGGTTGGCGGTGTACGAGGTAACCGGCGCGCCCGCCGTGGGGGCGGCAATTGCCGCTCGGGGAGTCGCGACGGTGAACAACCGGGTGGAACGGCTCGGAACCGCAATCGTCGCAATGCTGCTGATCTTACCGTTCAAGCGCACCCGCACGGCGCGATAGCGCAGCGGTGTCGTGCCGTAGTTGGTCGCAACGATAAATGCGAAGCGGCCGGCATTGTCCGCTAGGACGGTGAGGTTCGATTCACCGTCCGGTAATGCCGAGGCGGCTCGCAACTTTATCGCGAGCGCGGCGTCGAGTACCGCGGTTTGCGGGTCGATGATGGTGCGATAGCGAGCGGTAACCGTAGGTGTTGCAAAGTGCGGATCGATAACATCGCACGTAAGCGCATTCGCACGGCACCACTGTTGCGCGGCAATCACCTGCGCCGCTGCATCCGCAAACACCCGATTCGTTGCAACGGCCGGATCCAGGGACGAGGGCTTCCATGCAATCGCCGCATCGGCCAACGGATGCGTCTGCGCGAGCCGTCGGCCGTACGCTTTGATGAGTGCGCCGATCGTCGCCGTGGGCATCCACCGCGGCTGCGGCGCCGCGAGCGTCGAGAGCGCGGCGTCCCACGCGTACGACGCGTTCGCAAAGGGTGCTTCGTAACCGCTCGGGTTGAGCGTGTCTTGCACCGGAAAATTCACGACGCCGTGCGCTCCCATTTGCAGAATCGTGCCGAGCGCGAGTTCCGTATTGGTGGGGTCGGCCGCGCGCGGACGCGTTTCATCTGCGCCTTGCAACCAGCCCGCTTGAAATTCGCTTACCATCGCCGGCCGATCCGGCTGCGTTTGCAGCAAACCGGTTGAGAATTCCAGTTGCGAGCGGTCGTGTTCTCCGATGGAGTAGGCATCGGATTGATACCAATTCCCCCACGCCCATACCGGAGATGAAGCTGTAACCTTCATTTGATACGTATTGATGAACGCCGGAACGCTAGGCCCCGTTGCGGCGTGGACCGTCGATTCCAGGTACTTCAAGTACGCTTGAAAGTGGGGTGCCGGCCAGGTTTGGTTATCGATGTATGCGCCTTGATCGTCATCTAAAGCAATGGCGATCACGCCGGACGACCACGGCTTAATGACGGTAAGGACGCGCTGCAGCCAGCGCGTTGCGTAGAAAATATGCGTGCGGTTATTCATCCATTCGGCGGCCGCGTCGTCGGAATGCGCGTTCTGAAAGGTTGCCGTAGCGGGATATCGCCCTTCCAGCACGTCGTGAAGCGGCATGTTGTATTCGCGACGGCGCAACAGCCAATCGGGATAACCGCCGTTTTTCCACTCGTTGCGAATCACGGGTCCGGGCCGGAGGATTGTTTTGAATCCGAGTTCGTGAATTAGCGAGAACAGCGCGGGAAGATCGCGTCGCGCGTTCGTGCGGCCGGTAAAATCGAAGTCTCCATCGGCGAGTTCGTGCCAATTCCAAATAAGATAGAGATCTATGGTGTTGATTCCCAGACGCTTGTACGCCTCGAGCGATGCCCGCCACCGCGATCGCGGAACCCGTTCGTAAAAGAACGCGGCGCCGTATACAAAGAAAGGTTTACGGTCGACTTCGAACACCGGATAACCGCGTTGCTGCACGATGGCGCTGTGTCCGTATGCGGCCCGGGCACTTGCGTGCGAGCAGCACAAGAACGCAATGGCTAGACCGATGGCCGAAATAAACGGCCACGTGCGCTGCGCGCGTGCGAGCAAGACGAAGGCCAGCACCCCGCAGATCAGCGTCACGGTGCCGAACAGCATCGCTTTGGAACCGCTTGAAACGAAGAGATAGATCCAACCGATGAGCGCGACGATGGCCGGTAACGGGTACAGCCACATGCGAAAGGGAGCGGCGTCGCCCTTGCTTCGCATAACGGCAAGAGCAACGATTTGCGCGACGCCTTGAATCAGCACGATTCCCGCCGTTAAATAATTGATCACATCTCCAAGGGAGAGAAACGAAGCCACGATCGAAGCAACGCCGATCACGAGCAGCGATACGTTTGGAAAAGCGCCGGTTTTATGCAGATGCCGGAAGACTGGGAAGAAGATGCCGTCGCGGGCCGCTGCAAATGGAATGCGCGAGAATCCTAAGAGGTTGCCGTAGAGCGATGCAAACGCGGTAATAAGGACGAGAATGGTAACGATACCGGCGGCGAGGCGCCCCCACGCGTGTTCGATGACCGTTGCCGCAACGTATTGCGCCGAATCCGGCGGCGGGCCGCCGTTTTTTCCCAAAAGGCTCTGCCACGGCACAACGCCCAAGATGCCGACTTGCATGACGACGTACAACGCACCGACGATGATTACGGAAAAAATAATCGCTAGCGGAATCGTCCGGTTAGGCGCGATGACTTCATCGCCGATCAGCGCAACGTCGGCGTAGCCCACATAGTCGTAAACGGTGAAAATCAATGCGGCGCCGAGCGCGGTTACGAATACGCCGTTGAAGGCCGGGTGCATGTCGCTCGAGAGCGCTTGAGCAAAATTCGCATGGGGAAGCGAGGCTGCGATCACGCAGAGCAGCGTTACGACCGCCGTAATTCCGAGCCCGATGCTCAGTTTTGCAACCGACGTAATGCGCTGATAGAGAAGCGCCATAACGGCCACGCCGAGGCAAACCCGAAGCGCGTAGCCGATCCACGGCGTTGCGTTGATGACCGGAAAAAAATATCCCGCATACTGAGCAAATCCGATATAGCCGCTGGCAAGCAGGAGCGGGGCGAAGAAAATAAACTGCCAGTTGAACAGGAAGGCGAACAGCCGTCCGGCCCCATCGCGGCCGAACGCTTCGCGCAAGTACACGTACGTGCCACCCGAACCGGGGTGTCGCGAACTGAGTTCGGCCCACACGAGACCGTCGCAGAGGGCAATGAGCGCGCCGAAGAGCCACGCCGTCAACGCAAGACCGCCGTGCAGCGAGGCGAGGACGAGCGGAATCGTAATAAGGGGACCGATACCGACCATCGTAATAATGTTAACAGCGATTGCTCCGCGCAATCCGACACCGCGTATCATGCGCACCGTTTCGGTGAGGTCTCCCCCGCCCCTCGCGCCGAACTAACGGATCATGACCGAACTCGCGCAGCTCTTGCGACTGCAAGGCGACCTCAACATCGACTTCATCGAAAGCCCCGCTCTGCAAAACAACCCGCTCGGCGATCCGTCGCGCCGGCCGCTTGCGGTCTATTTGCCGCCCGGCTACGATGCGCAGGGCTCGCGGCGCTACCCCGTCCTGTATTGCTTGTATGGCTATACCGGGGATACGGCGGCGCTCGTAAGCGCGCGGCCGTGGGAAACAAATGTGGTACAGTGCGCGGACCGCTTGATTGCCGAGCGGAAAATGCGTAGTGCCATCCTCGTTATCGTCGATGGTTTTACGCGCTTCGGCGGATCGCAATACGTGAATTCGATTCATAACGGCGATTATGCGACCTATGTCGTGCGCGATGTGGTCGGCCATATCGACGCCAAGTACCGAACGGTCGCGCACGAAGGTGGGCGTGCCGTTCTCGGCAAGTCGTCCGGCGGCTTTGGATCGATGCATCTTGTGATGACGCAGCCCGGTATCTTTGGCGCCTTTGCCTCCCATAGCGGCGATGCTTATTTTTCATACGCGCACCCGCCCGCGTTCCCGGATGTCCAGCGAACGCTGGAAAAAGCGAATTGGGACATCGGCGCATTCCTCGAACGATTCGAGAACCGGCCCAAGCGAGCGCAAGACGAATATAAAACGATGGAAATCCTCGGCTACACCGCGGCGTATTCACCCCATAGCGCGACCGCCTTCGATTTGGATTTGCCCTTCGACCGCCGGACGGGAGCGCTGGACGAAGAAGTCTTCGCGCGCTGGCGAACGTACGACCCGGCCGAGATGTGCCTGACGAAGACGGCGGAACTGCAGCGCCTACGGCTGCGTTACCTGGACTGCGGGCGGCGCGACGAGTACGGGCTCGACATCGGCGCACGCGTGACGGCCGAACGCATGCGCGAGCTTGGTTTGAGCGTGCATCACGAAGAATTTGACGACGACCACCGCAACGTCGCCTACCGTTACGCCACGTCGCTCCCGCTGCTTACGAACGCCTTGGAGACTGCATGAAGAAGACCGTTGCCCTACTTGTTGCTGCAATGTCGCTCGGCGCGTTTGCGCCGGCTCTGGCGCAAACGTCTGCAAGCCCGGCGCCCACGACCGCGGCGTACGATGACGCCTCGATGCACTTCTTGCCTCCAAAGGATTGGCAGCGGCTTGCAGTCACGCCGGCGGATCTGCGCGACAGCGATAAGCTCGGCCTGATCGCCGCATACGTGCATAATCCCGGCAGGGACAACGAGCAGCGCATGGTGCTCGAGATGGAAAATTTCAACGGCTCGTCGTCGGCGTCGTTCGAGAGCAGCGTCGAAAACGAATTGCGCACGCAGTTCGACGGCTTACTGATTCGCAAACAAGAAACGCATCTTGCAAACGGCATGCCCGCCGTCTGGCTGAACATGACCTATGGTTCGGGCTTCGATACCACCAAATTATTCGGCTATGCGGTCTCCGACGGCCGCCGCGGCATCATCCTACTCGCGCAGGGCCGTCTCGATCTCATCCACGAGGATGAAGCCAAAGCCGCACTCAGCAGCCTAAGCGTCGTCCTCTATCCCCGCTGGAGACAGTAGTGTGACACGAGGCTAGACTGTTGCGGTTTGCGGCGCGGTTGCTTTTAGGGCCGACTGTAAATCGTCCAGCAAATCGTCGATGTCTTCGATCCCGACTGAGAGGCGCAGCAAGCCGTCGGTAACGCCCCGGGCGTCGCGCAGTTCTTTGGGAATCGACCCGTGCGTCATGCGCGCGGGGTGACAGATCAGTGACTCGACGCCGCCCAGGCTCTCTGCCAGTGCAAAATATTTCATGCGGTTCGCGAAGTCGATCGCGCGAGACTGCGGGCCCTTGAGCGTAAACGACACCATGCCGCCGAAACCACTCATTTGGCGCTTGGCCAATTCGTGTTGCGGATGCGAAGCTAAGCCGGGATAGAGCACCCGCGAGACATCATCGTGTCCTTCAAGAAAGTCCGCGATCGCGCGCGCATTCTTTTCGTGTTCCCGCATGCGCAACGCGAGCGTTTTTGCGCCGCGCATCGTGAGGTAGGCGTCCATGGGTCCCGGCACGCCGCCGGTCGCGTTCTGATGGAATTTGATGACGTCGTAATAGTCTTTGTTGTTTGTAATCGCCGCGCCACCGACGACGTCGCTGTGGCCGCCGATATATTTTGTGGTGGAATGAACGACGACATCTGCACCCAGGGCGAGCGGCTGCTGAAAGAACGGCGACGCAAATGTGTTGTCGACCACCACAATTTGGCCGGCGGCTCGCAGCTTCGCGACGGCCGCAATGTCCACGAGTTTGAGCATCGGATTGGTCGGGGTTTCGATCCAAAACATTTTCGTGTTCGGACGCACGGCCGCTTTAACGGCGGCGAGATCGGCCATATCCACGTATGTGAATTCCAAGCCGTAGCGCGAGAGAACCTTAGAGAAGAGCCGATACGTGCCTCCGTACAGATCGTCCGTTACGACGACGTGATCGCCCGCAGAAAGAAGATTTAAGACCGCCGACGTGGCCGCCATACCGCTGGCAAATGCGCTGCCGTACGCACCGTTCTCCAGCGAAGCGAGTTGCGCTTCGAGCGCTACCCGCGTGGGATTGATCGTGCGGCTGTAGTCAAATCCCTTATGTTCGCCCACGGCGTCCTGCGTGTAGGTGGAGGTTTGATAAATCGGGACGATCGTTGCGCCCGTGGTCGGGTCGGCGTCCTGTCCCACATGGATGGCCTTAGTTGAAAACTTCATGCTAATACGGGAACACTCCACGAGAATCGGCAGTTTCAAAAATGCCGCTTACGCGGCCTTGCGTTACGTCAAGAATCAGCGCCTTGACGATCCC
>JALZBM010000285.1 GCA_030947385.1 Vulcanimicrobiota bacterium | reverse complement strand
CCCGCGAGCGCTTCGTCCACGGCGTTATCGACGGCTTCGTAGACGAGTTGATGCAGGCCGCGTTCGGCCGTATTGCCGATGTACATGCCCGGGCGCTTGCGCACCGCTTCAAGGCCTTTGAGGACTTCTATTTGCTCGCTGGTGTATTTATCGTTGTTCAAGTTTGCTATTCACTTATTCCGTAGATGAGGTCGTGCAGTTCGTCGCCGAGCAAATTGCGCACGACCGCGGGCGAGATCTCTTCGGGATCCAGACCGCTTTTTAAAATGACGTACGAACTGGCGATGAGCCGTTCGCGTCCGCTTTTGGTCAGCGCTCGAGAACGGGCGGCACGGCTCAATATTTCCCACCACCGCGATAATAGGCGATGACGGATCGATTCGTACTCCCGCTCGGGAAGCGCTTTGACGATGTTTGCGGTGCCGGCGTATCCAAGCCACGGCGCTTCAAACAGCAACCGTGCGACTTTTCTGCTGCGCGTGTCGGATTGCGCCTGCTCACATGGCAGGCACGAACCGGAACCGCCGCGCGCAACCGGGAGTCCGCACCGCAGGCATTCTTTCCACCCGGCGGCAGTTTTGGCCCGCTTTATCGCACTCACGCCGGCGCGAAAGTTTGCGAGGACCTCGTCGATGGATGCCGCCGGTGCGCGCTGCGCGACGTCGCGCCGCGCCGGCGTACGTGCCCCGGCTGCAGACACGCCGGAAGGGGCCGTGGCGCGAAGTTTTCCGACGCGGAAACGAATTTTTTCGATACCGCCGAGGTGCGCGGTTTGTCCGATCGAGCGCAAAACGTGATCGCCTAAAAAACTCAGCTGCTGCGTCCATGCGCTCGAGCGCGTTGCAACCAGCAGCGTGTCACCGTTGATTTCGAGCGGGCGCGAATGGGCCGCGATATCTTTTCCAACGATCGAAGGCCACGCCGCCGTCAAAGCGACGAGCGGATCGGCGTTTTTTTGCGCTGCCGGCTGCCACGTGACGGTAGCGTCTTTGAGCGATCGCAGCGTCATGCGGGCTCGACCTTGGCGGACGTGATGCGGTAGATGGCTGCAGCCGGTAAGTCACCGGGAAGCGCCGTCGTGGTCATGAAGGCCTGTTCGTACGAACCCACACCCGCCAGAAACGCATGCGCGCGCTGCGGATCGAGTTCGGAAAGAACGTCGTCCAGCAGGAGGAGCGGCGCTTCGGCGGAGCGTTCGTGCATGACGGTGTATTCGGCAACCTTGAGCGCAAGTACCGCCGTGCGCTGCTGGCCTTGCGATCCGTACGCCGAAAGCGAGGCGTCGTCGAGCAAAAACTCGACGTCGTCACGGTGAGGCCCGACCAGACACACCTTGCGGGCGAATTCCGCCTCGCGACGTTCGGCCAACCGCGCCATAAACGCCGCGCCGACGGCATCCGCGGTTGGAACTTCGTACGTTACGTTCGGCGCGTAGCGCAAGGCGAGCTTCTCTTCCGTTTGGATCCAGGTACGGTGCACGGTTTGGGCGGCTCGATCCAGCGCGCCGACAAAGTGCGCCCGCGAAAGCATGAGTTCGGTGCCGGCATCGATTAAGGCATGGTTGTAGATATCGAGCAGGCCCGGGTCGGGTTCGACCGTGCCGCGCAACAACGCATTTTTTTGCGTCACGGCTTTTTGGTAACGCACGAGGTGATGGTAGTATTGCGGTTCGTCTTGCGCGAGAGCCGTGTTGAGCATGGACCGTCGCAGCGCCGGTGCGCCGCTGACGAGTTGTAAATCCGATGGAATGAACGTTACCACTTTGGCTGAGCCTAAAAACTTTGCGTACTTGACGGCCTCGCCGTTCACCGTATAAATTTTACGGGTACCTCGCAACGTGTCCGTTACCGTGCAACTCAACCGGATCGTTCCCGCCCGCAACTGCGCTTCACCCGAAATCGATGCGACTTCGAGTCCGGTTTTAATTAAGTCCGCTTCTTTGGTCGTCCGAAACGACTTGCCGGTACCGAGTAGCGAGATCGCTTCCAAAAGGTTGCTCTTGCCTTGCGCATTGGCTCCAACGAAAACATTCAACCCCGCAACGGGAGCGAAGTCGAGCGTTGAATAGTTGCGCACGTTCGAAAGTGCGATCCGCGTGAGACGCATTTAAGCGTCTGCGCAAAAGTACGAAGCTTGCCGCAGCATATCAGCGCCGCCGCGCAAATATCACTGCCGCAGGGGCATCAATACGTAGAGCTGGTTCGAGCCTTCCGCTGGTTCGAGGGGGCGGATGGCCGCGGGCGAAAGCGGCCCGAGGAATTCGATGACGGTTTGCGCGCTTTCGATGTGGTTGAGGATTTCAACCAAATAGCGTGCGTTGAAGGCGATGGTCAAATCCTCGCCGGTCTGTTCGACTTCCATCTCTTCGTAGGCGTTGCCGGCCACGTCGGAACTCGCGGTCAGGGTCAGGGTCGAGCTTGCGATCCCGAGCTTGACCATGGAGGCACGATCGCCCGCGACGAGTTCGGCGCGTTTGAGGCCGCCGATGAGCATCTGCGTGTTCACGGTCGCGGAGCGGTCGAATTTTGCGGGGATGACTTGCGAGTAATTGGGATATTGGCCGTCGACCAATCGCACAACAATGGAAGTTGCCGCGGCCGAAATCGCCAGTTGATTGTTTTGCGCACCGAGGGCGCTTACGGTAATCTTGTCCGTGCCGCCGAGGTTACGCGCGGCTTCGGCGAGCGCGCGTGACGGGACGATGTATTTTTCGCTGCCGGAGATGCCCTCATCCAGGGTGCTGTGCCACTTTGCAAGGCGGTAGCCGTCGGTTGCGACCATCGTGAGTGAGTTACCCTCGATCTCGAGCAACGTGCCCATGAGAACGGCGCCGCGGGCCTCTTCGCTGGAGGCCGCAAAGATCGTGGCGTTCACACCGTCGCGAAAATTTTT
>JALZBM010000284.1 GCA_030947385.1 Vulcanimicrobiota bacterium | reverse complement strand
GGCTACGATGCCGCAAATGGTGAGCTTGCGCGGCTGCAGAGCGAGATGGAAGGCAAACGCGCCGCGGCGCGCCGTGAGGCCGAAGCGACGCTTTCAAAAGCGCGCGCGACCGCGTCCAACGAAACAGCCGCGCTCGCCACGGATTTCGCGCAGCGCGCGCAACAAATCGTGGAAGAAGCGCATCAAACCGTCGCCGGTGAGGTGCAAACCGCGCGCGCGAACGAAGTGCAAACGGTGCACGAACTCGCCCAATTGATGGTCGGCCGCGTTTTCGCGGATGAGGCACGTTCGTGAACTACGCCGAAATCGCACGCTGGAGCATCATCGCTTCGTCGATCGCTTTTGCGGTCATCTTAGTATGGGGATTTCGAAAACTCGGCGTTCCCGCCATCGCGGCATCGAACGACGCGAAAAACCGCGAGATCGCTGCGAGCGAGCAGCGTTTGGCGGCGATCAAAGCACGAGTTGCGGCGCAGCAGGCCGATTTTGCCTCCGCCGACTCCGATGCTGCGGCCATTCGAGCGCGCGCGCAAGAGCAGGCGAATCGCGAGCACGATGCGGCGCTGCAAGAAGCAACAGCCGGCGGCGAACGCGTGGTGCAAAATGCTCGGGGCGAACTCGAGCGTTCGCGTGCAGCCGCCCGGGATATCCTGCGCGACGAGTTGCTCGCGAAAGCCCTGCACGAAGCGCGCGCGCAAGCGGCCAAACGCGCGGATTCTGCGGTCAATGCGCGGCTGCTCGACCGGTTTATCGACTCTCTGGACCGTGGTGGGCTCAACTAGTGGCGAATGAAAAAGTCTCGCGCCGGTATGCGGCGGCGGTCTTCGCTTTAGCGAAAGAACAAAACGCGGTGGAGGCCGTCGGCCGGGACCTCGCCCGCATCGACGATGCCATTTCAACCGATGAGGAAACGCGGCGATTTTTCGTAGCGCCCGTCATCGGCGCAAAAGAGAAGACGCGCGTTCTCACCGAGAGCTTTGCGGGCAACAGCCACGAGCTGGCACTGCACGTCCTCTTGCTCCTCGTGCGCAAGCGCCGCGAAGCGCTGTTGCCCGAACTTGTTACACAGTACAAGATTCTCCAGATGCAAGACCGTGGCATGGAACCCGTAACCATTACGACCGCGCAGCCGCTTTCCGATGAAGATTTGCGTAAGATGGTCGCGCGATTGGAACAGGTGTTCCAAAAAAAGTTTGACGTTACGCAGAAGGTCGATTCGCAATTGATCGGCGGCGTGCGCATTATGATGGGGGACCGCCGGATCGACAGTTCGATCTCGGGCCGCCTTGAAGATCTCTCGCGAACCCTGTTCGCAAAAAACTAGCTAAGGAACACCATGATAAACGCTGACGAAATCGCCGGGATTCTCAAACAACAAATTGCCGCTTTCAAGACCGAAGTCCAGGAAGATCAGGTCGGAACGGTCATTGCCGTCGGATCGAATCTTGCCCGCGTCTACGGACTGAACGCCGCCCGCGCCTCGGAACTCGTCGAGTTTCCAAACGGCATGCAGGGCGTCGTTCTGAACTTGGAAGAGGACAACGTCGGCGTCGTGATCATGGGCGCGGACACGGATATTAAGGAAGGCGACAAAGTGCGCCGCACGGGGCGCATCGCGTCGGTGCCCGTCGGCGAGGCGCTGCTCGGACGGGTTGTCAATCCGCTCGGCCAGCCGATCGACGATAAGGGTCCGATCGACACCGACCGGTACCGCACGATCGAAAACGTTGCGCCCACCGTCGTCGAGCGTCAAGGCGTCAAGCAACCGCTGCAGACCGGCATCCGATCGCTCGACGCCCTCATCCCGATCGGCAAAGGTCAGCGCGAACTGATCATCGGCGACCGCAGCACCGGCAAAACCGCCATCGCCATCGATACGATCATCAATCAAAAAGGCGCCAACGTTTTCTGCATCTACGTCGCAATCGGCCAAAAGAATTCGACCGTGTCCGCACTCGCCTCGACGCTCGAAGCCAAGGGCGCGATGGACTACACGACCATCGTTGCCGTTAGCCCCGCCGAAGCGGCCGCGCTGAAGTGGCTCGCACCGTTTGCCGGATGCGCGATGGGCGAAGAACTCATGTATGCCGGCAAAGACGTGCTCATCATTTATGACGATCTCACGCGCCACGCGCAAGCCTATCGCGAGATGTCCCTGCTGCTGCGCCGTCCGCCGGGCCGCGAAGCCTATCCGGGCGACGTCTTCTACCTGCACTCACGTTTGCTGGAACGCGCGGCTAAACTCTCCGATGAAAAGGGCGGCGGTTCGATGACCGCACTCCCGATCATCGAGACGCAAGCGGGCGACTTTTCCGCCTACATCCCGACCAACGTGATTTCGATTACGGACGGCCAGATCTATCTGACGCCGGAATTGTTCTTCCAAGGTATCCGCCCCGCCGTCGACGTCGGCCTTTCGGTTTCGCGCGTCGGCAGCTCGGCGCAAACCAAAGCCATGAAAAGCGTTGCCGGCCAGCTCAAATTGGAACTCGCGCAATACCGCGACCTCGCAGCCTTCGCCAAGCTCGCGAGCGATCTCGACAAGTCGACGCAAAATCAACTTTCACGCGGCGAGAAACTCACCGAATTGCTCAAGCAACCCCAATACCAACCCCAAAAGATGGAAGACCAAGTCGCCATCATTTACGCCGCGACGAAAGGCTTCGTCACCGATATACCTACGGTGCGCCTCCAAGAGTGGGCCAAAAGCTTCATCGACTTCCTGCACGCCAAGCATCCCGAAATCACCAAGGGCATCGCCGATAGCGGCCAAGTCTCCGAGGACAACAAAAAAGCGCTCGAAGCCGCATTAACGGAGTTCAACAAGAGCTTCTAATGGCATCAGTTAAGGATCTTCGCGCGCGAATCAAATCGCTCAAGAACACGCAACAAATCACCA
>JALZBM010000016.1 GCA_030947385.1 Vulcanimicrobiota bacterium | reverse complement strand
CGTTCACGCTCACGCGTCCGGCGGCGATATACTCTTCCGCCTTGCGGCGCGACGCCACGCCGCCCTGCGCCAAAAATTTCTGCAACCGCATTAGCGACCGAATTTTTTCACTTGCGCCGCGAGCAAAAGGCACGGGATTGCTCCCGTGCCCTCCGTAGCCGCCTTTGGCTGCTAGTACTTGCCGTTGCCGCCGCCTTCTTCGTATCCGCGCGACATCGAAAGGGCTTCTTTGGTAACCGAATCGAGAAACTCGGCATTGGTGCGCGTTTGTGCCATCTTGTCGAGAATGATCTCGGTGATGTCGCCGGAGTTGAGGACCGACGTTGCACGGCGCAACATCCAGATTTTGCGCATTTCGTTTTCGCTCAAGAGCAACTCTTCGTGACGCGTTCCCGAGCGTTTGATATCGACGGCCGGGAAGATGCGCGACTCCGCGAGTTTGCGCGTGAGATTGAGTTCCATGTTGCCGGTACCTTTGAACTCTTCAAAAATCACGTCGTCCATCTTCGATCCGGTCTCGATGAGCGCCGTCGCGATGATCGTGAGCGATCCGCCTTCTTCTATTTTGCGCGCCGCGCCGAAGAAGCGTTTCGGCTTGTGGAGCGATGCCGTGTCCAGACCGCCCGAAAGCGTGCGTCCCGATGTGGGAATGACTTGGTTGTACGCGCGTGCGAGACGCGTGATCGAGTCGAGCAGAATGACGACGTCTTTTCCGAGTTCGACCAAGCGCTTCGCGCGCTCCATCGTCAGTTCGGAAACGGCCGTGTGATTCTCGGGATGCTCGTCGAACGTCGAGGCGACGACTTCGCCGTCGATCGTACGCTGCATATCGGTCACTTCTTCGGGCCGTTCATCGACGAGCAGCGCAATGATGTGCGCCTCGGGATGATTGATCGAAATGGAGTTGGCGATATTTTTGAGCAGCGTCGTCTTGCCGGCTTTCGGGGGCGAGACGATCAGGGCACGCTGGCCTCTGCCGATCGGGCAGAACAGATCGATGACGCGCGTTGAGAGTTGGGTTGCGCGCACTTCGAGTTTGAAGCGCTCGTTGGGATAAATCGGCGTGAGCTTCTCGAAGCTGCGGCGTCCGCGAATCGCTTCGGGATCGAAACCGTTGATGGTCTCGACTTTAATGAGGCCGTAGTACTTCTCGTTGTCTTTGGGCCGGCGTACTTGCCCCTCGACGAGGTCTCCGCGCCGAAGTTCGAACCGGCGGATTTGCGATTGGCTGACGTAGATGTCGTCGGGTCCGAGCAGGTAGCCGTCCCGGCGTAAGAATCCATAGCCTTCGGGCAAGATGTCCAGCACGCCGTTGGCGATTTCGATGCCGGAACGAACGGACTGGATTTCTAAAATTTTCGGGATGAGATCGTCTTTTTTAATCTTGAGGGGATTTTCGATCTCGTATTCTTTGGCCAGCTCGTTGAGCTCGGCTTTGGTTTTTTCGGCGAGTTGTGCCGCGGTGATGAGAACCGGGCCAGCCGCTTCTACTTGCGGGAAGTCGCTGTGTTGATTGAATGGGCGGGCGCCTTGATGCGGACCATTGTTGTGGCGTCGTGGACGCCGGCGTCCGCCGCCGCCACCTTGATTGGGCGGCCGGTTGTTGTTGGGACGATTATCGAATTGCAGTGGACTAGTCTCTCTCGAAGAGTCGCGAACATCATGCGGCAAAGAACACCGGCGAGGCTGCCTGGTAGTTCCAAACGGTGATGTGAACGCGGTGGGGAAATAACACTGCCGCCGCAGTCTGTAGGATGACTGCTGTGGCGTCGAGGTCACTATAACATAGGGCGGTTAGGGTGACAAGTGGCGGGGGCCACTTAGGAACGGACTCCCGGGCTCGTAAAACCGCAAATGACGGTGTGCCGCCTTCGTAATGCCGATCCGCCGGCTCTTGCGGACTCTCCCCGCGGCGGCGTCACTGCGGCCGATCCAGAGTGCTTCACCCGCGATCAGGTCCGCCCCGTCCAGCCGCGCATCGATCGCCATCGCGGCGCACGTTCGGCCCGGACCGCGGCAGAGATCGCGTACCGATTCGGTTCCCCGGCGCTGCTTCATTAAAGGAAGTCCATCGAGCGGCTCGAGCGCGCGAATCAAGACGGCTGCGCCGACGCCTTCTTCCCGGCTGCTCACGTTCACGCAAACCGACGTGCCGTAGATCAGGTACACATAGGCATGAAGCGGTGCAAGAAACATGCTGGCGTTGCGTTTGGTTTTACCTCGATGTGCGTGCGATGCCGGATCGGCGGAAGCGAGATACGCTTCGACTTCGACGATTCGCCCCGCAGTTTGACCTTGCGCCGTTTTGCGAATTAAAACGAGACCGATCAGCGCTTTTGCAAGCGCGATGGTCTCGTGGGGGAGTTCGGCCCGTTGCAATCTTTTATAGATGAGAGAAGGCTATGCGGCGACGTTGAGGGTTACTTCCGCGCGAGCTCGCGCCGTAAGATCGTCCGCCGGTCCGCCGTCCGGTGCGAGTTGATATTCGGCGAAGCGATTGAGCGCGCACCCCAAGCGCACGTATTCGATCGCCAGCGGCATCGGAACGTCGCGCCGGCCGGCAATATCGTCCACCAGGCGTTCGTCTGCGACGTGGAATTTGACACGGTGGCATCCCATTTCGGCAACGCGTTCCGCCACGGCAGTCATCGCGGCGTAACCAACTTCACGTTCGAGCAGCGCCGGATAGCGTCGCACCGTGAACGGAATTCGAAGCGAGCGCGCTTTAGAGCCGGCCGCTAATGCCGCATAAGCGATACCGCGTCCGTGTTCGTCCGCGGCGAAGCCGACAGTCGCCTCGACGATCGGCCCGGTCGTGCGTTTGCTTTCCATGCTCAATATATACCCAAATCCCACCTGGCTCTATTGTAAATCGAACATACGTTCGATGTCAATGCGCCGCGGCCGGTTCCCGTTCGTGAAGGTCCGCGTAAATTTGGAGGACCCGTTCGGTTTGGAGGCCGGCGCTAAAGCGATCCGCCGCCTCCCGCGCCGCCTGGCGTTCGAGGGGCTGCGGTGGCTCGATCTTCCCAAGCTCGTATGCCAACTGTGTGGCATCATTCGAAACGAACGTTCCGATGGTTCCCAAAACGTCCCGGGCTTGCGGGGTGTCGGTTGCGATGATCCGGCATCCTGCGGCGAGCGCCTCGGCCAGCACCAAGCCTTGCGTTTCCGTCAGGCTCGGAAAAACAAAGGCATCCGCCGCCGCGTAGTAGTCGGGCAGGTCGCTGCGCTCGATCTCTCCGGCGAACCTCACGCGGCCGGAAATTCCCAATTGTTCCGCGCGCATCTCGAGCCATTCACGCGCGGGTCCGTCGCCGACAAGGGCGAGTTTGACGCGGTCTTGCGGTACTCGCGCCAGCGCCTCCAGCAGCAGTTCGGCGTTTTTCTCACGCGCTAAGCGGGATACGAACAGGGCGAGACGGTCGTTCGGACCGGCACCGAGCTGCCGGCGCAGCGCGTCGGTCCGGCGTCCCCGCGCAAAGACGCCGACGTCAATGCCGCTCGGGATGACGTCCACGCGGCCGGTAACGCCGACTTCGTGCAAGTGTGCGCGCATCGCCTCGGTCGGCACGATCACCGCGTCCGCCTGATTTGCATATAAGCGCGTCAACGACGACGCCGCGCGCCGCGTCGTTGCGGCATCAAACGGCACGTAATGCGCATACTGCTCGAGTTGCGTGTGATAGGTGTACACGAGCGGAATGTGAAAGCGGCGCGCATAGTGCACGCCCATCCAGCCGGTAACAAACGGTGAATGAGCGTGAATGATATTCAGCTCTTTGATCACGCCGCTCAGCCGCCGGCGCGTTACGAGCGGCAACGTCAGACGGTACGGCGTTTGCGGCAAGGGAAGCGACGGAATGCGAAAGATGCCGTCGTCGTCCGCAGTATAGCCGGGAACGCTTGGGGTAAATCCGTACACGTCATGGCCGCGCGCGCGCAGGCCCTCGGCAAGGGTATCGACCGAGGCCACGATCCCATTGACGATCGGCCGGTAACATTCCGTAAAAAAACCGACCCGAAAGCGTTCCACCGCGTTCGTAGTTCCAACGGAGCAGCGGCCCTTCCTAGACGCTTGCCTCTAAGCGGGCAAGCGGTAAGCAGTCAAGCGAGCACCCGTCCGGCCCGCCTCAGACTTTTGGGGTAGCTCGCCCTCAGCCGGCCCATGATATAGTGCCCGAGTTACCGGTGCGCTCCGGCGCACTGTTTTCGGACTGTGCCGCAAGGTCTTGCGAGACTTCCAGCCGTCCATGGTTAAGGCGTTTCCAAAAACGGATCCGTCAACCAATTACTGCCTCTATAGACGTCCTGTAGCCAAGCTTGAAGGTTACCTTGTAAGGTGACCTTAGCCGGGCGTGGCCGTCGTACCAGGAAAGGAGTTGGGTTGATAGGACGCAGCACCTCAAAAGCGAGCTTGCTCGCTGCGAGCGTTCTTACACTCATGTTCGTTGAGTGTATCAGCCATCCCGGAGTTGCCACGGCAGCCCCGGCCGCAACGCAAGTTGCCGTATCTGCAGCTCCTAGAGTTGTAACGTTCATTTCGAACGGAACGACTGCGGAGCACGCAACCACCGCAAAAACGGTGGGCGATTTTCTCAAAGAGCGGGGTTTAACCGCCGGCGACGGGGACTTTATATCTCCCTCCGTCGACACGCCCCTCTCCGAGCGGACGGCGGTAACGTACCGCAAAGCCCTCGCCGTTACGATTCAAACGGCCAAAGCCGTTAAAACGATTACCTCGTCGGCCCCCGACATCGGGGCGCTGCTTGAAAATCAGCACATCATGCTGGGCAAACACGACGAAGTGTCGGCTTCACTTTCCGATCCCATCGTTGCAGGCGAAGTCGTCCGGATTACGCGCGTGCTGAATTGGACGAAGACGACGAAGCAGCATCTCGCGGTGCGCGTCATTAAACGCATGGATCCGACGCTTGCGCCGGGTGCCGTGCGCATTATCGCCAACGGCCGCGCAGGCGAACGCGATACCGTCGCGCTGTACACCCAGCGCGATAACGGTTTGGTCAAGCGCCGCATCATTGCGACGCGCATCGTGCGCCAGGCGCGCGTGCGAATCATCGCACAAGGAATCGGCGAATATAGCGCGTTTGCACAAATGGCGAAATTCGGGTTGCAAAAGACATCCTACATTTCGGCCAGCGCAGTCAACATGGTTGCAACGGCGTATACTGCGGGCTGTTACGGATGCACCGGGATCACGGCCAGCGGTTTCCGTGCGGGGCATGGAATCGTCGCAGTCGATCCGCGCGTCATTCCCTTGGGAACGCATCTCTTCATCCCCGGCTATGGTCCGGCGATTGCGGGAGATACGGGCGGAGCCATCATCGGAAACCGGATCGATCTTGGATTCAATTCGCTGCGCGATGCGTTCCATTTCGGACGCCGCACGGTGACCGTGTATCGAATCCGGAAAGCCTGATCCCAGTCATCCCAAGGCGCTTTTAGCCGCCTTTGGATTGCGCCCGAGAAAATCGCTCGGGCAAAATTTTCTGATGGACGCCGGCGCCGCAATGCGCATTGCGAAAGCCGCCGTAGAAGGCTCGCCGCAAGGCGAGCCTTTTCGCGTCCTGGAAATCGGTCCCGGAACCGGCGCCCTCACTCAAGCGCTCCTAACGCTCGGTGCAAACGTCACGGCGCTCGACGTCGATGCGAAGATGATCGAAATCTTGCGCAGCCGCGAAGAACTGCACGGCGCACACATTCTTGAGGCGGATGCACTCACGTTCGACTACGAAGACTTTGCGCGGCACGGGCCGTGGCGCGCGACGGGAAATCTTCCCTACAACATCGCGACACCGTTGATGATGCGGCTCATTGAAATGCAGAACGGTCCCGAGCAAGTCGTCATCATGATCCAAAAGGACGTCGCCGCGCGGCTAAGTGCAAAGCCCTCGACGCCCGCGTACGGCAGTTTGAGTTTGGCGGTTCAATATGGCATGGCCGTGCAACGCCTTTTTACCCTCGGACCCGGCGTCTTCTATCCGCGTCCCAAAGTGGAGTCGGCGGTCGTGCGGCTCACACGGCACGCGCAGCCGCCGGTAGCGGTGCGCGACGTGCATTTCTTTATGCAGGTCGTGCGCGGCGGGTTCGCGTACCGCCGCAAGACGCTGCCAAACAGCTTACAACTGGCGCTCGGCATTCCTCGGGCCCAAATCCAACAAACACTCGCGCTCATCGACATCGATCCGGAGATTCGTGGAGAACAACTTACGCTCGCCGAGTTCGCCCGTCTTAGCGACAACCTCAAGCCGTAAATTTCCCGTCGCGGCATCCGTGATCGCGGCATTGCTCGCGCTGCCGGTTATGTTCGTCGCCGCGCTAATCGGCTTTTTTTTCGTCCTCGCATTTTCGCACGGTACGTTCAATCCAAGACACCCCACGATTGCGCAAGAGCTGACAATCCAGCTGTTTGCGTACCTCGCACTCATTCCATATCTGCTGTTCGCGATGCGGCGGGTGTGGAACGTTTCGCTGCACGATTTGGGCTTTCGCATACCGCACGCAAGTGAAGCCGGCATCGCATTGCTGGGAGCCCTCGGCATGATGGTTATCGTTCAGGGCACGGCACAAATCATTCAGCGGATCCTTCACACCCAGCACGAGCAGCAGGCGGTCCAACTGCTGCACGCGGTTAAAGGTCCGGGCGTGCTGCTGTTCTTTTCGATCTTCGCGGTGTTCGTAGCGCCCTTCACCGAAGAACTTACGTTTCGCGTTTTCATTTTCGGCGGCGCATCGCGCGTGACCGCGTTTTGGCCGGCAGCGGTCATCAGCGGCGTGCTGTTTGCGGCCGCGCATGCGGATGCGATCGCATTTTTTCCCCTCGTGCTGGGCGGCATGGTGTTATGTTGGGTCTATTCCAAAACGCGCAACGCATGGATGTCGATGATCTCGCACGCGTTGTTTAACGGCACGACGATCGTGGCGCTCGTTGCGGCGCAACGCGCCGGAATCCACTAAAGAACTTTTTCGGCAGCCTCGAGCGCGGCTTCCGCCGGAATCCGCCGCGCGCCGGTTAGCTGGATGCGGTGTTGTAATGACTGCGGCTTGAGCGCAGCCGCGCGCCGGATGGACGCCCGTTTCCAAAACGCCGCGCGCGGAACGCCGGCCCCAACCACATGCACGGCGCGCGGGCTAGGCTCGTCGTACCAGTCCGGATGATGCGCCTGCCAAATGCCGATGACAGGCACGTCATTACGGGCCAATGCCATGTGCAACGGACCTGCGGGCACGCCGGCTACGAGATCGGCGCGAGCCAGCACCGCCTTGAAGACTTGCGCGAAGGGACGCCCGAGGTCACTGAAAAGCGTACCGAAATCGCTTTCCGGAAAGAAAAACCGCCAGCGCACGTCGCGCGTATTCAATCCTTGCACGAACCGGTCGACCTCGCGCGGGTCCCAACTCTTTGCCGTCGAGGTGTGGCCGCTCGGAAGCACGATGCACAAGCGCTTGCCGGGCTCCACAATCGCTCGCAACCGGTCATCGACCGCGCGTTGCAGCGCGGGCCCGACGTGAAAATCAATCGTCGAACGAAGCGGAACGGCAAGATCGAATGCTGCAAGGCGCTGCGGCGTTACTAACTGCCGCAGTAGCTTACGCGCTTTGGTATGAAAGGGAAAAGGCGCGCCGCCTTCGTTATCCGGATAATCGGTATAGAGAACGGTTTGAATATTCGCCGCGATCATTGCGGCATGCAACGGCGGCGGGATGCGCACATCGGCGGCACCGCCGTCGATGCGCTTGAAGTCCAGGCCCAAGTGGCGCGCGCCCAGCGCGGTTCCGTCGGAAATCTGATTGCCGCCCGTGTGGATCGTGCGCACGTAAGCATTCCCGTCGAGAACGCTTACGAAGTCGTCGCCGAAACGCGTGATGTAATACCGATTCGATGATTCGAGCAGCGGCAAAATGACGCTGAGATGAACCCAATCGCCCAACCCATGCGGCCAATAGATGAGGACGTTCGTGTTGCGCAGCCGCGCAAATTCGCCGCGCTTTTCGTCCATGACGGACAGCTTTAAGGAGTGCACGCCTGCGCCGCCCGAACTTCATCGACAATTTCATGCAGCCTCGCAATGAATTGCTCCGGCGAAAAACGCTCCGCGTGCGCTCGCAGCCCTTGCGAATCGTACCGCTCCGGCTGGAACGACTGCATGGCCGCCGCGAGCGACCGTGGTTCCGGATCGTCGAAAAACTCGCCGGTCCGTCCTGCAACGATCGTTTCGCGGGCGCCGCCACCGTTAAAGGCAATTGTCGGCCGCCCCGCCGCAGCCGCTTCGAGCGGCACCAGGCCGAAGTCTTCCGAGCCCGGCAAAACGGCCGCCGTTGCTGCGCCGAGCAGGCGGTTTAACTCCGCGTCGTCGACGTACCCGAGCATCGTCGTCGTCGTTCCGGCGGCGAGTGCGCGTAACTCTTCTTGCGCGGGTCCGACGCCCGCCACCAAAAGCTTGACGCCTGCGAGCGAGGCCGCCTTAATCGCGAGATCCACGCGTTTGTACGGCAGCAAGCGCGACGCGACCAAAAAATATTTCCCGCCGCCGGCGCCGACACTGAAACGGTTGACGTCGACCGGGCAGTGGAGAACGTAGGCGTCGCGGCCATAAAATTGTTTTACGCGCCGCGCGACGTTTTCGGAGTTCGCGATAAATGCAGTCGGGCGTTTGGCCGCGCGCAAATCCCACTGCACGAGCCGGTCGATCAGCGGGCGGGCCAAGCCGCGCATGCCGAATCCACCGACGTATTCGTCGTAGGCAAATAAGAAGCGGCTGACCGTATTGATGTAGCACACATGCACGGCGCCGGGCGGCACGATGATCCCTTTCGCCCAGGAAGTCGTCGAACTGACGATGGTCTCGTAGCCCGAGAAATCAAATGATTCGAAGGCCTTCGGATACAGCGGTGCCAGCGCGCGAAAATAGGCGTTCGCGCCGGGAATTTTGGCAAGCCAACTCGCGTGAACGTCGTGACCGGCGACGAGATCGGCCGCAAGTTTCGCGTCGTAGAGTGAGGTGAACACGGGTGCGCCGGGGTACGCCTGCGCGATGCGCGCGAACACGCGCTCGGCTCCGCCGCGCTGGTTGAGATAGTCATGTACGAGCGCCGTCCGGTTCACGCGCGCGCTTCCCGGCGTCGCTAGTACGGTGAGGGTGCGTCGCGAGGTAAGACGACGGCGACGTTCGGATTGTCGAAGTATTTGCGCGCGACGCGCTGCAAATCGGCCGGTCTTACCGCGGCAATCGCATTTAGGCCGCGGCCCACATAATCGGGAGGGACGTTTTGCATGGCAAAGACGCCGGCCAGCCACGCGCGGTCGTCCAAATTGCCGGCTTCGTCCAGATACGATCCGGCAGCCATGCTCTTCATGCCGGCTAAATCGCCCGTGACTTTGCTGCGCGCGAAAATTTGGATGACGGAGAGAGCCGTGTTGAACGGACGTGACGGATCGCCGAATCCACCGTTAATGTAGAGCACGACGCTTGCCGGCCGTTCGTCGAAATTATAGATCGTGCCGACGGCGCGTTGCGCGAGCGGCTTCGTCGTAATGCTTGGATTCTCGGCAACTTCGGCGGTGGTGCGCTCTAAAAAGGACGCCAGCACGAGCATCGAACCGAAGTCCGGGCTGTCGATCGACGGTGCGCGAAACTGCGCGACCAGCCAGGGTGCGGAGACATCGCGGTGCGTTATAAGGTGGCGCCCGGAGAAAGACCCTTTGCCTAATTGCACCTTTGCGGCTTGGGTTACGCCCGCGGGCAGCGTATCGAGCACGCGGGAGAGCCGTGCGTCCGTCACGGCGTCCAATCCGCCGTCTGCGCTCACGAGCGCGCCGCCGCGGCGGTAGTACGCCGCATAAAATTTTGCCGCATCGTCGCCGGTAAACCCGGCAAGCGTTCCGGGCAAACCGTACGCCGGCAGTCCGGCATCGCTATCGGCATAAAACGACGAGTTGAGCATTTGCATGCCGACGTCGAGCGGAATCTTTTCTTCTTCGGCAATATGCCGCTGCAACTCGGCGCGCGCCGCCGCAATATTCGCAACGGAGAAGTCGGGCTTTGCCAGCGCGGATTCAAACAACGGCAAGATGCCCGAACCAAAGTTGGCGCTCACGCCTTCGACGTAAAACCGGATCCAGCGGCCGTCCATCGTGAAATTGACGGATCCGCCTTGCGCGAGCAGCGCGTCGTTCAACGGCCGGCCGGCAACCGGCGTCTGCAGAATGCATTGCGCGACCAGAGCCGCCAAACCGTTTTGGTGCGGTGTCTGCCGGTCGAGACCGGCGCGAACGAACAGATACATGCCGGCAAGCGGGTTGGCAATTTCGCGCTGGGTCACGATCTTTGCACCGGAGTAACTGCTCATCACCGGAGCCTGCACCCGCAGCGGTATGGCTCGAGCACTTCCCGTACAAAGTGCGAGTATGCCGGCGAGCGATGCGAGAAAACGCTTCACTTGTTCGAGCCTTTGAGTTCAACAACCGCCGGCGCGTTCAGATAATGCACCACGGTCTGGGCGACATACGCGGCATCGAGCGAGCTTGCCGTCTGCAAATATTTGCGTCCTTCATCGCTCGGCGCGTAAGCCGCATCGCCTTCGATCGTATACCAGCCGAAGTTGTCCGCTTGATTGAGCGGCGTTTGAGAATCGCTCAAAATGTGATACTCAAATGCCGAGCGCGCTGCCGCAAATTCGGCCGCAGCCAGCGGCGTGCGCATTTTTTCAATCGCTGCGAGCACCCGTGCGCGCACGAGCGGCGTTTGCTTGCCGGCAATTTCGACGAGCATCACGCCCGGATTGTGTAACGTCACGAACTGCCCGGACAAATACACGTCGGGCGCGGCCGCATCGGCCGCACGCGCGACGAGTCCCGTATCCGCGCGGAAGAGATAATCGGAGATGAAGTCCATCGCCGTTGCGGCTTTGTTGTCGGCAATCGCGGGACCCAGCCACCCGAGGCCGACACCGTCTTCGGAAAAAACGCGCGTCGCCGTTTCGGGTGCGCTTGCAGGCGTGGAATCGACGGGTGCAAGCTCCGGCGTTCCGTCCGCGCGTCCACCGGCCATGAGCGAGGGGATATTTGCTCGCGTGTTACCCGCCACCGTTAAGACCGAATTTGAAGACCGGAACGCTTTGCCCGCGAACGATTGCAGCGTTGCCAGACTTACTTGGCCGAGCGAACCCGCCGTCTGCGGACCGGTCGCGTAGTGCGCGGGACCGCTCTTAAAAAGCAGCCCGAAGACGCTGTCGCGCAACGTCTGCTCCACATCAAATCTCGCTTGCGTGCTGGCAATCACGACGTCCAGCAGGCCGGAGCGCATGCCTTGCTGCGTGATCACCGGAGTAAAGTAGGCGGTTGTGAGCGCTTTGATCACCGTCCCCTCGGAGCCGGAAGGCACCGAAGCGGCAATCGCGACCGCGTCGGGATACGCGCTGATTGCAAAGCGTCCGCCGACGTTTTTTATGACTTTATCGAGTGCGGGACTTGTGCCGAGCTTGGATGCGGCGATGGCCGTGGCCGCGTATTTGGCCAAACCCGGGGTCGGCGTTTCGAATCCGGTGGACGGCGCGCGAAACCACAATTCGATCGCCACGGTCGCAACCGCCGCATCGCGGCGCACGACGAGTTGGCTGCCGTAGGGCAAGGTGGAGCGCTCCATCGCTGCGGTCGTGGAAAAAAGAAGCGGTATGCTCGCGCATACCGCCAGAAGCAGCCTCACGCAGGCTCGGGTGAAATATTCGGCGGCAAACGCTTGGGTTTTTCGGCGCGTTTGGTTTCGGAGCCCGGCGGCTTGGTCATCGAGATCGACTCGGGCTCCGCGCGTCCGCGCACGAACGGCTTGTCGTCTAAAATCGCGCGCACTTCGTCCGTATCGACCGTCTCGAACTCGAGCAACGATTCCACCATACGCTCGACTTTGTTCCAATTCTTATCCAAAATCTCGCGGCCGCGATCCCAACACGTGTCGATGATGCGGCGCACTTCGCCGTCGATTTTGCTTGCGATCTCCTCGGAGTAGTTCCGGTCTTCGCCCAAATCGCGCCCGAGAAATACTTGATGATTTCCGCGGCCGTATTGAATTGGGCCCATCGAATCGGACATGCCGTACTGCGTTACCATCCGGCGCGCAATTTCGGTCGCCTTCTCGAAATCGTTGCTGGCGCCCGTGGTGACGTCTTTGAACTTGATCTCTTCGGCCAAGCGTCCGCCGAGGGCCATCGTGATTTGCGCGAGCAATTCTTCTTTGGTGATACTGTGGCGGTCGTCTTCGGGCATCGACCAGGTAATGCCGAGGGCCATACCGCGCGGAATGATCGTCACTTTGTGAATCGGATCGCTGTGCGGCAGCATGCCGCCGATGATCGCATGACCGGACTCGTGATAGGCGGTCACTTCTTTTTCTTTTTGCGACATGACGACTGACTTGCGCTCCGGCCCGACCATCACGCGGTCGATCGCCTCGTTGCAGTCTTCCATTTCGATGACGGTTTTATCTTGACGCGCGGCCAAAAGGGCCGCCTCGTTGAGCAGATTCTCTAAGTCCGCACCGGAGAAGCCCGGCGTGCGTTTGGCGAGCGTGTCGAGCGAGATGTCCTTACCGAGCGGCTTGTTGCGCGCGTGCACGCCGAGAATTGCGGCCCGCCCTTTGACGTCGACCCGGTCTACAACGATCTGTCGATCGAAACGGCCGGGACGCAGTAAGGCGGGATCCAAAACGTCGGGACGGTTGGTTGCGGCAATCAAAATCACGCCGGTGTTTTGATCGAACCCGTCCATCTCGACGAGCAATTGATTGAGCGTCTGTTCGCGCTCGTCGTGTCCGCCACCCAAACCCGCGCCGCGCTGCCGCCCTACCGCATCGATTTCGTCGATGAAAACGATACAGGGTGCGGATTTTTTCGCCTGATCGAATAGGTCGCGAACGCGCGATGCGCCGACACCGACGAACATTTCAACGAAGTCCGAACCCGAGATCGAGAAAAACGGCACGCCGGCTTCGCCCGCAATCGCGCGAGCGAGTAGCGTTTTACCCGATCCGGGCGGCCCGAGCAACAGCACGCCCTTGGGGATGCGCGCGCCGAGCGCCTGAAATTTCTTCGGGTATTTTAAAAACTCCACGACTTCTTGCAGCTCTTGCTTGGCCTCTTCGATCCCAGCCACGTCGTTGAACGTGACCTTGGGGCGGTTTTCCGAAAGCATCTTGGCTTTCGAACGTCCAAAACTGAGCGCCTGACTGCCACCACTCTGCGCCTGACGCAGAATGATGAACAAGAACGCAGCCATCAACAACAGCGGCAAGAACGAGAGCAGGTTGGAAAGCAGTGCGGTGTTGCCGGCTTGTTCGAAATCGACCGTAACACCGTGCTTGAGGAGGACCGCCGTGAATGGAAAGCCGGGATCCGGAATCGAGACCGTATACTTGGTCCCGTCTTTGAGGTCGCCCTGGGCCTCGTGTCCGATGATGTGGAAATCCTTGACCTTGTTCTCGGTGACGTTGTTGTAGAACGCGCTATAGGTCAGTTTTGTGCTGTTACTCTGCGGCAAAACCACGCGTTCGACGATGAAGAACACGGCGATAATCGCGAGAATAACCAGAACGATCGAACGAAGATGTTTGCCCACGGTGCCTTTATGAGGTTGACTCGGTGAAAACCCAGGAATGGAGCTGGGCTAGGTAAGGAAGATTCCGGTACGCTTCTTGGTAGTCCAAACCGTACCCTACGACGAACGCATCGGGGGCTGTCAAGCCAATGTAATCAACGTGCACCCCTACCCGACGGTTGTACGGTTTGTCGAATAATACGCACGATTTAAGCGACTTCGGCCCCCGCTCGCGCAAAATTCCCTGAAGGTATCCCAGCGTGAGGCCGTTATCGATAATATCTTCCACGATAACGACGTTTGCGCCCGAGACGTTCTCCGTCGTGTCCTTGAGCAACCGCACCTCGCCGCTGCTCCGGTTCGCGTTACCGTAACTGGAAACGGCTAAATAATCGATCTGGATTTCACTCGGGCCGCCGGGTACGTAGGAAAGCGCGCGAAGCAAATCGGCCGTGACGTACAATGCACCCTTTAACACACCCACCAGCAGGAGGGGTTGCCTGCGGTGGTCCGCGGCGATCGCAACGGCAAGCCGTTCAACGGCCTCCCGAATCTGCGCCGCCGTAAAGATCGTCCGCTCGATCGTCTCTTCGTACCGGCTCGGCTTCACGAGCGCTTGCGCACCGCAAGGCGGCCGCCCTCAATCATCATTTCAACTCCGGCGCTCATAAAAAATCGTCCCGAACCACCGGATTCCAATGCCCGGACCGCAGCCTCGACGTGGGTGAAATCGACGTCGCGCAGGGCGTCGTTTTCACGCAGCGCTGCGCGCACGCGCAGCCGCAGACCCGCCCGGTCTTCACCCGAGCGCTCGGCGCCCAGGAGCCCGGCCGTGCGTGAAACAGCGGCGTCCAGGCCGGGAAAGGCCGGGCGCAGCGCCTCAAGTGCCGCGCGGACGGCGTTGCGCCGGTAGGCGGTGTCGGCATTCGTGGGATCGAGCGCGTACGGAAGGGCGCGCAGGCGGCAGTAACCGGCCAGCGACGCGTGGTCGAAGCGCAGCAGGGGGCGGATGAGATCGATTCCCGGGCTCAGGGAGCGTCGCGCCGGGATGCCCGCGATCCCGTCCGGCCCGGTTCCGCGAAACAGCGCGAGCATGACCGTCTCCGTCTGGTCTTCTGCCGAATGGCCCGTCGCGATCACGTCGGCGCCCAACTCAACGGCAATTTCTGCGAGCGCCGAGTAGCGGGCCTCGCGAAGTCCGGCTTCGTCCTTGCGCTCGCCCGGAAGCGCCGCAATCCGGACCGCAAGCCCAAGCGCAGCGGCTACCCGCAGGACAACGGCTTCGTCCTGCCAAGCCGAAGCGCGCACTCCGTGGTTCACGTGCGCGATCGTTAACTGAAGGTCCAAAGTGGGCGCCGTTGCGCAGAGGACGGCGGCCAGCGCCACGCTGTCCGGACCGCCCGAACAGGCGATCACACACCGCTCGCCGCGCAGCACCGTGCCGTCGCGCTCGACGGCAAGCTCGATCGCGCGCTCCGACTTAGCCCCGCGCATGGCGTGCGAGTTCCCGCTTCACGTCGCGCTCGCTTTGCGCAGCCCGTTTGTCCCAAATCTTTTTGCCCTTTGCCAGGCCGATTTCGATCTTCACTTTGCCGCGCGTGAAATACATGCGCAGCGGCACGAGCGTGAGCCCTTTTTCGGCAGCGCGCGAACCGAGTCGCGCGATCTGTTCTTTGTGCAACAGCAGCTTGCGCGGCCGCTGCGGCTCGTGATTGGAAAAACTGCCCTGCTTATACGGCGGGACGTGCATGTTGAGCAACCACAACTCGCCATCGCGGATGCGCGCGTAGGCTTCGCCCAAACTCACGCCGCCGGCGCGGATCGATTTGATTTCCGTACCGGTAAGTGCCAGACCGGCCTCCATTGATTCCAGAATGTGGTATTCGTACCGCGCGCGCCGGTTGTCGACGGACGGCGACCGGTTAACGGCCGCCTGCGTGTCCTTTTCTTTTTTGCTCACTCGCGAGAACGCCGGTCGTCGACGTCGTCGATGCGGCCCTTGGAAACGAAGCGGCCTTCACCCTCGACGAGCAACTTCTCTGCCTCAAAGACTTGTCCGCGCAAAGACAAAACGTTGCGCCGAATCCAGAGCACTTCTCCGCGAATGTCCAGCGGTTTTTCCAGCGGCACCGGATTACGAAAACGCGTCGTCAAACTGGCCGTCATTCCGCGAAAGCCGGCGGCGGCGGCGGCGTGCGCCATCGCTTCATCGAGCAGCGCCATCGCAATGCCGCCGTGCGCGACGTCCTTCCAGCCTTGAAAATCCGCCGGTAACGTGATGCGCGCGTGCGCGCTTTGCGCTCCGCTGCGATCGAAGTGTAAATGCAGCCCGATGGGATTGTCCGGCCCGCAGGCAAAACACCGGCCGTCGTCGACCGGAACGTTCGAAATGGACACGCCGGCTACCGGCCGATTTCCAAACGGTCGGCGCATAAATCTGGCAAATGCGCTTCGTGAATTTTTTCCTGCACTTGTGAAATCGGATAGTCGTACCGCACGAATTCAATCGTGCGCCCCGGCGGGTCGTACCAGGCAAAAGATGCCTCGGGATTGAGATCGCGAGGCTGCCCGACGCTACCGACGTTAATGACGTAGCGGCAACCGGGATCGAGCGTGAGGGCGCCCCCGTTCTGCATGTGCGCGTGCGAGATCGAACCGTCCTTCTCCAGACGATAGTACTCCGCAATATGCGTGTGTCCGATGAAAATAATCGGCGCGTCGGTATTTTCGAACGCCCGCGCGGCACCGCGTTTATCCATGACATACTCAAAATAGTTTACGGGCGCGCCGTGGACCATCAAATAGTCCGGCTCGCGCAACTCGTATCCCAAGTTGTTGAGCCACTCGATGTTTCCTTTTGAAATAACGCCTTGCGTCCATTCGATCGCCGCGCGTGCGGCTTCGTTGAAGTATTCGACGCCGAAGTTGTCGATTGCCGCTACGTCGTGATTGCCCAAAATGGCGGCGGTGCAACGCTGCCGCAACAGATCGACGCACTCATTGGGATTGGGACCGTACCCCACCATGTCGCCCAAGCACAGCAAGCCGTCCGCTTCGTTAAGTTTGGATAACATGACCGTGAGTGACTCGAGATTGGAGTGCACGTCCGAAACGACTGCGTATCTCATGCCGCTTTCAATGACCTCATCGCTTGCGCGAATTGCCGGCGTTCGTCCGCGTTACCGACCGTCACGCGAATGAAGCCGTCGAGTGGTGCAGCAAAAGGTTTGCGAATAAAAACTCCGGCAGCCAAGAACGAGCCGATAGCGGCGTTTGCGCGCTCGGCCGTACCATAGTCGATACACACGAAGTTAGTGTAAGACGCAATGGACCGGCGCCCAAGTTCGGATGCGAGCGCGTAGTAGTCATCGCGCCCGCGTGCCACTTCGGCAACGACTTCGCTCACGTATGCGTCGTCGTTGAGGGCAGCGAGCGCGCCGATCTGCGCGTTGCGGTTGATTCCGTACTGCAACCGGATCTTATCGAAGGTTTGCACGATACGTGAATCCGTTACGGCCCAGCCGATGCGCGCCCCGGCCATACCGTAGGCTTTGGAAAAGGTTCGCATGCGCAAGAGCCGCGGATGGACGAGTGGCGGCATGAAGGCACCCGCCGGTGCGAATTCCGCATACGCTTCATCTAAGAGCAGCAGCGTCTGCGGCGCAATGGCGTCGAGCAAGCGTTCGATATCTGCACGCGGCGCGAGCGTCCCGCTTGGATTGTCGGGATTGGCAACGTACACGATCGCCGGAGCGGTGGCTTTCGCGCGCTCGATGAGACCGTCTATATCGATATGTCCGTCGCTGCGGTAATCCACCGTTGCAAGCGTTCCGCCGTAGCCGGTAACGTGATAGGCGAACGTCGGATACGTGCCACGCGTCGTCAGCGCAACGGCACCGGGTCCGACAAACGCACGAACTGCCAAACCCATGAGATCGTCGATTCCGGAGCCGATGCAGACGTTCTGGGTTTTGCATCGGAAACGCCCGGCCAGCGCTTCGCGCAGGTCGTGCGATTCGGGATCCGCGTACCAGCTCAAACGCGCGAGTTCGTTCGTCATTGCCGCAATGGCTTTGGGCGATGGCCCGAACGAACTTTCGTTGGCACCCAATCGCAGCAATGAAGAACGTCCGCTTTCGCGCATGAGCTGTTCGGGACCGACGAATGGCGTCATCGGCGGAATGGCTTCGACGGCAGGTGTGGCGCGTAACAAAATACCGGGTATTTCCTTTTAACTCTTTACGTCGAGGCGGTCGGTAATCGTGCGAACTCCCTCAACTTTGCGCGCGGCTTCGAGCACGGTGGTTTTGATCGCCGCGGTCGGCACGCTTCCGGTCAAGGTAACGGCGCCGTCTTTGACCGCGGCATGAATGCGAAAGGCGTTCACGCCCGCTTGGGCTCCGATGGCTCCCATGACCTTGGCCGCAAGGCCCGCGTCGCCCAGAGATTCGCGCGCTCCGCGCAAGTTAGGATTCACGCGCGTCGTGTCTCGCACCGATTTCACGCCGCCCACGGAACGCGCCGCCGTCTGGAATTGATTGCGCTGATCCCGCGAACGGGCCTCTCCGGAGAGCGTGACGTTACCGTTATCGACCGCGACGTGAACCGCGGTCGCCGAATCGACATCGATTGCGGCAAGTTTTGCCTTGATGCCCGTTGCGATTACGGCGTCTTGCGCTTGTTGCGGCGCCGCGGAAGTGGCGTCTTGCGCTGATTTCTGCTGAGCCGACGTGCAGGCCGCAAGAAGCAGTAAAGCCGTAACCGCTGCGGCACGAATTTGGACGATCACGGTATTCCCTCCGATAATGGTGCGATGCGCACGACTTCGCCTTCGAGTATTTGGCTCTTCTCTTCATCGATGGTCAGGAAACCGTGGGCTCGGGCAAGCAGGCTCGTGGACGACGAACGGATAGCGAGCGGACGCGCAAGGTAACGCGCGCCGTCATCCCGCAGCGTCACCGGCACGAACCAGGTCCAGCCGGCCCGGCTCGGCGCGTCTCGTTCCAAAA
>JALZBM010000283.1 GCA_030947385.1 Vulcanimicrobiota bacterium | reverse complement strand
CAACGGCGCCCGTTACCCCCCATCGCACCCACCGCTCGGGACGCTAAACGGCGAGGCGTCGCCTCGAGAGTTTTACCGCATGGACGAAGCGCGCAATTTCGTCGAGCGCCCCACTATTTGCATTGATAAAGTGCACGCCGTGCACGTAATGTGCGCGAGATTCTTGCACGCCGGGAAGGACGGTCGCTTCGAGCGTAAGGGGACGAAAAGCGGGTTGGCGCGTGCGCTTTTGCACGTGCGCAAACGGATCGTTGGCTTCCAGCACGTCGAGAACTTGCGCGGGCATCGTAAACGTCAAGACAACCGTCCAGTTGCTCCGTAAGATCATGTCGGTCGCGATCTGCATGCCGGCAGCGCCGATTTCGAGCACCGTTGCACGATGCTCGCCGGGAATGCCCGCAATCTTGAAAACGGATTTGAAAGGCCACGCGACGCGGTTTTCGACCGGCGTTTTTAGCATACGCTCAGTATACGCCGCTCGCTTGCTTCGAAGATAGACTAGCGCGCGTTAATCGATTGTAAAGCCACGTTAATCGTCGGTTGTAGCCAAACGGCGGCCGGTCGCTTCGATCACTTTCCCGAGCATGCTGACCGCTTCCGCACGGCTCGCGTTGCTGAACATATATTTGAGTTTATCGTCCGAGTCTTCCACGATGAAGACGGCCTTTTTTCCCGCGCGCAACGCGGCAACCAGGCGTGTGAGATAGACCTCATCTTCGGGTGCCAAAACGGTTGCAGCAGATCCTTCTGCTTCGCCTTCACTCAAAAGCATTTTGAGGACGGCGTTGATATCACGTGGTGTTTCCACGAATGACCCTCCATGCGAAAGAGCCGCTGCCACAAAGCGCAGCTGCAAACTCTTATATCTGTGTATCGACCGTTTCGACAAATTATTGACGCACCATCCTGTCAAGCCATAGTAAAGCTAGTGCCGTCTTGCCATCGATAATTTGCCCGCGTTCCAACAAAGCAAGCGCTTCGCGGATGCCGACGCAGCGGGTTTCAATCTGCTCGTCGTCGTCAAATTCGGTCGCTCCGCCGCGCAAATCGTCGACTAAAAAGAATGCTAAACGCTCGTCGCAAAAGCCCGGGGTCGGATAGAGGGTGAAGATTTCGGTAATGCGGCCGGCGGAGTACCCGGTTTCCTCCCGCAGCTCGCGCAAAGCGCCCTCCCGCGGGCTTTCGCCGGGGTTGGCCATGCCCGCCGGAATCTCTAAGAGCACTTGGCCCGCGGCATGGCGGTACTGCGAAACCAGAAGCAACTCGTCCGGCTTGGGGCGCGCGATGATTGCATACGAAAGTGCGTGCTCGACCAGATCGATCGTCCGGCGCCGACCGTTCTCTTCGACGATATCGCGCCGTACGTTGAAGACTTTCCCGGTGAAGACCGTTTGCGATCCAATCGTGTGCATGCTCGCGTCTTTGATACTCACTTTGAGAAGGCAACGCCTTCGGGTGCACGCAAGAACGCGTCATGCGCCGCTCGACACCACTCGAAGAACTGGTATTTTTGGGGCTGTTCATCGCCTTATTTGTGGTCGTTCTTTCCGTGCTCAACCGCCTGCTCTTGCCGCATAATTACAGCAAAGGCGGCGTCGTGGCACTTACCAGCATCTCCGTTGCGGCGGTCACGATTTTTCTGCGGTATTGGTTCTTTTTCCGCAAGCGCGAAGGGTCGTAATGCCGGCGCAACTCGGTGCGAACAATCCGCGAATCACTGCGGCGCGCGAATTGCTTTCACGCAAAGGCCGGCGCGAACAGAACCGGTTTCTCATCGAAGGACCGACGCTCTTAGGCGAAGCGCGCCACAGCGGCGTCACGATTGAAACGCTGTTCGCTACGCGCGACGCGTACGAGCGCTTCGAAATCGCGCGCATTCTTGAAGGGCACGGCACGGACGTTTTCATTCTCGATGAACGCAGCGCGCACAAATTGTCCGACGTCGAAACGCCGTCGGGTCTGGTCGCAGTCTCGCCGGTCCGGACCGCCGCGCTCGAGGACCTTTTCAAAACTCCGGGCCTCGTCCTCGTCCTTGCGGACCTCGGCGACCCGGGCAACGCCGGAACCCTCGTACGTTCGGCTGACGCATTCGGTGCGCGGGGCGTCGTTTTTAGCGAAGGAGCGGTCGACCCCCATAATCCCAAGGTCGTCCGGGCGGCGATGGGGTCGCTGTTCCGGCAAAAAATCGCTGTGGCCGGCCCTTCGGAGCTTGCGCCGGCCGCCCAAAAAGCCGCCTGGTCCATCGCGGGGCTCGACGCCGGAGGCGTTCCGATCCATGAGGCCTCGCGTCCCTCCCGCTTAATCCTCGTCGTGGGCCAGGAACGGCACGGGCTTGGCGCCTGGGGCGCGGTCTGCACGTCTTTGCTGGCGATCGAGATGCACGGCGGCGCGGAGTCCCTTAACGCGGCCGTAGCGGGCTCCATAGCACTGTACGAATTGGCGCGACCCGGCCCTTGATTGCTTCTGTCAATCCTTGTCAAGAGAGTCTATCGGCGCCCGAAAGTCAAGACTACCCTGTGGAAAAGCCGCGTGCTATACTCTGCTCATTCCTCGACGCAACGATACCGACGTAGAAGGAGAACACGCGCACATTATGGCTACCTCCGACTTCTTCTGGAGACTGTTCAAGACCACGGGTTCCATCAACGCGTATATCATTTACCGCCACCTCAATCCAACCGGCAGCGCGTCCTAATCGTTCGAGAAAAAAGGTAGAATTTTACAAGCGCCCGGAAGTTAGCACTCCCGGGCGTTTTTTATTTCACATCCCTAGGTCTTTTTTTATTATATGAGCCAGTTATCCGATCAGTTGGAAGAACTCGCCCGGCGCTTCGGCGCCGCGCTGGCAACGGCCGCGGACGCAAGGTCGCTCGATGCCGTGCGCGTGGCGTTTCTGGGCCGCAGCGGCGAGGTGACCTCCCTGCGG